>NZ_JBQXDJ010000031.1:0-48319 GCF_052601015.1 Chitinimonas violaceus
ACGGGCGTTTTCCAGCAAAGGGCGGATGGCTTCGAATTGTTCGCGACTGATATCGCTGGGGTAAGGGGTTCTCATTGGGCAAGCATCGCCGGTCTGGAGCTAGATGAAAAGACTTTGAACAGGTTCTAAGAACCAGTTCAAAGTCTGCTGCGCGTTAGCGATACGGCGTTGCCCCTCCTCGGAATGCTCATTTACCATGAGTAAACTCCGCTTCCTCGGCGTTTTTTGCCTAGTCTCGCTTTAGCGCGCGAGACCATAAACAGATTCAAATTTGTGGCTGAGCGGTGAAAAGCATACTTTCCATTTGTGGGCTTTACTCTGGTGCTGGGAGTTGTCCTGCCGCGTGCAGTTTGAGCACGGTCTCGTCGAACTCTTTCATGAAAGCAGCAAAGTAGGGAAATCTATTGCGTTTGCTGGTGTAGCCGACATAAGAGTATTCCTTGCCAACTACGATAAGTTCACTGACATCGCTCATATCAAGGTTAAAACGCTTAGCTTCTGTTTCGATGGCTCGCCGGTCATTGGCGTAGCAGTCGATACGGCCTTTGATGAGTTTGCGCAGATTCGACTCAGTCGTTTTCGCCTCATCGAGCTTTACTTTGCCCGCCGCGAGCATAGCGAAAAAGGGTTCCCCGAGAATATGAAAGCCGGCGTTGTTTCCAAAGGTTAAACCGGTAAAGCCACTTGGCCAGCTCACACCTTTGTGGGATCTCACGATCTTGTCGGTACATAACAGCACGACGGTTTCAGTCAGCAAAGGGACCGAATACTCCATATTGGGCCGTACATCGGGCTTTTTATAAGGCGGATAAAATCCCATTGCCTCGCCGACTTCCACATGTTTGATGGCCCGTTTCCAGGGTTCCGGTTTCAACTGGATAACAAAGTTGGGCATGGCCGCGCTGATTTTACGCAGCATGTCGGCGTAGATACCTTGTGCTACACCATCCGCATCTGCAAAGCTATAGGGTGAGTAGTCGTCATCGCCAAGCAGTACCACGGTCTGTTTGTCTGCCAGGGCCGAGCTGCCCAATAGTGACAGTGCCAGCCAGCCTATTCCGAACATTTTCCCTGTTGGCCACATGACCTGTTCCTCGGCTACCACTGAGTAGCGCCAATCTGCGCGTGTCAGCCCCAGCGTAATACAAGGGTACTGATTAACTTTAGGTTACTGCGAATGGCGTTGTAAATGCGCTGCTTGCGCAATAGGACGAGCCTGGATCGTTACAGCAGCATAAAGCAGATTAAAAAAAGCAGTGATATATAATCTGTAATTTATGCTCAGTTAATACTGCACTAATTGTAAGCATATTTTATTACGCGTCACTTATTCCCGGGGTGAATACTTTGGTATTTGGGTTGATGAGGCGCAAGTGCTACAACAGATTGACTTGGCGACTACCTAATTTCAGGAGTTTTTTATGTGCTCTAAGCTTGCCCAATCCATACTTGCCAGCTTGTTGACGGTTACTGCGCTGGCCGCTGCGAATGTGACTACGGTACGTGGGCAGATTTCTGTTACAGGAAAAGATGGCAGCAGCAAACCGCTGGTAGATGGTGCCAGGGTTGAGGCGGGGAGCAAGATTGTCACGGGCAGCAATGGTTTTGCCATCCTTCGTTTTGACGATGGCCAAGTGATTGCATTGGAAAAAAATACCGACTTCACTATTGATCAATTCCGTTTCAACCGTGCACAGCCAGAAGACGGTAATGCGTTTTTCTCGATGCTGCGAGGCACTTTACGTGCTGTGACAGGATTGATTGGTCAACAGAACAAAGCTGCATTCCGCCTGAATACACCTACCGCTACGATTGGTATTCGCGGTAGTGACTGGATGGCCGCGCTACAGGGTAATAGCTTATATACGGGTGTAAATGCTGGCGGGATTACGGTTAAGAATGGCGCCAACTCATTGCTTGTCGATGCAGGCCAATATTCTGCCACTGCAGGGGCGAATGCTTCGCAATTGGTTAGTTTGTCGCAATTGCCTGCAGGTGTATTCGGTTCCCTACCCAATCTATCGCTTGGTGCGGTGTCGACCAGCGCTGCAGGTAGTGCATCAGTTGGGGCAGAGACTGGCGCTGCAGGTGGTGTACTTGGTGGCGTTGGTTCTACCGCAATTGCTGTGGGGGTAGGTATTGCCGCAGTTGTGGCAGTCACGTCCGATAGCGATGACAGCTCTTCTACTCACCACAGCAGTACAACGCACCAAGGTAGTGGTCAGTAAAGAATCTGGGCACTGATTGAAAGTAATTAAAGATAGGTCAGGTGGTTGAGTATTTTGTTAAAGGCGTCGCAAGCGACGCCTTTAATGTTTTCTATTGCCAGTTACTACGCACTTTGCTGGCAGCCAGAAATGTCTGCAGGATTGCTTCGGCATTACTAGCTTCCAGTTGTGCTGTCAGTTGCTCCAGCTGTTGCTTGAAAGCGGCCAAGTCGGAAAGCAGGGCTGTGCGGTTGGCCATGACGATATCGCGCCACATTTCCGGGTGGCTGCCGGCGATACGGGTGAAGTCGCGAAATCCGCTACCAGCTAACTGCAGGCAGGTCTGGGCGTCTGACCTGGCAAGTATCGTATTCATATAGGTGAAGGCCAGGACGTGGGGTAGATGGCTGACTGCGGCGAATACGGCGTCATGTTCTGTTGGACTCATCTGCACGATCTGGGCACCACATGCCTGCCAGAGTGACGCAACCTTGGCTGTGGTCTCGGCAGCGGTTTCCGCAAGTGGGGTGAGCACCACCTTCTTATTCTCATACAAGCCATAGCGTGCCGCAGCTGCGCCGGAAAGATCCGACCCGGCAATGGGATGGGCCGGTTGGCAGCGGTACAGGCTATCCGCCAGATGTTTGCGATACAGCAGGGCGACATCGGCTTTGGTGCTGCCACCATCGGTCACGATGGCATTGGCAGATAAAGCTGGCGCAATATGGGCCAGCACGCCATCCATTTGTCCGACCGGAATAGCCAGGAAAACCAGATCAGCGTCATGAACTGCCTTGGCGGCATTGGTTTCTGCAATGTCGATCACCTGAAGTTGCAAGGCGCGGTCCAGATTGGCTGTTGAACGGCCCACACCAACCACTTGTTTGACGAGCCGGGCACGCTTGAGATCCAGGGAAAGAGATCCGCCAATCAAACCGACGCCAATGATCACCAATTTGTTCAGCACTACGTCGTTCTCCGTGTTTGCCATGTCATCATTGTAAGTATCCGGTCACTTTTCCGACCAAGGGAGAATCCACTATTGAATGATGAGTAAATTTCCATGCGCTTGATCGTACTTTTCTTTTTGCTGTTTGGTTTAAATTTGAATGCTGCCGACCTACCGGCAGAGATGATGCAAGTGGCCACCAGCCAGCAACGATTGAGCGAGCGTATTGCAAGAATCTACGCTTGGCGCAGCCTGGAGGGTGAATCTGCAGAGGCGACCCGTCAGCATAAGCTGGCCAGTACACAGTTCAGCAAACAGCTTGAGCTTCTGCGTATGCTCAGCGCTGACGATGCAGAATTGGCCGACAACTACATGCTGCTGGCCCAGCTTTGGGCAGATTACCAAAAACTGACAGATGCACCTGGTTCGCACAGTGGTGCCTCTCAGTTGGCAGAACTTTCCGAGGAAGTAAGCTGGATTGCTCGCAAAGGCCAGGAGATCGTCGCTCAGCGTTTGGGGGTGAAGCACAAGCCCAGTAGGATGGTTGCTGATATCGCCATGCTGTCTCAGCGTTTGGCCAAGACTTACCTTTTGCAGGCAATGGGTCTGAAGCAACCCTTCCTACAACGTGATCTGGCCGATACTCGCCATGAGTTCATTACCCTGGATCGTCAACTCAGGGCGCTGTCGAACAATGATGCTGCCTTGAAGGACGAATTGCTATTACTGGAACAACAATGGTTTTTCTTCCAACACGCTATCGATGAGCTGGCAAAGAAAAATACCGACCCTCAGCTACGACGTAATGTAATCACCACCAGTGATCGTATCTATCAAATCGCGCTTGATCTTGGGAAACATTATGAGCGGCTTGGCAGGGGATAAGTTCATACTCATCAGTGCCACCCCTTAACCGGGGGAAAAGGGGTGTACTGGATATAACAGCAATTGAATTAAAGGCTGCGCCCCACAGCCTGGGCAATCAGGCGTAGAGAATCCATCAGCTCCTTCAGTTCTTGTGGCGTCAGTGCCTGGTCAGCATCACACCATGCCTCGCAAGGATTGGGATGCATCTCAACCAGAAGACCATCTGCCCCTGCAGCGATGGCGGCGCGTGACAAGGCCGGCACCATCCAGGCTTTACCTCCGGCATGGCTTGGGTCGACGAGTATTGGCAAGTGGGTTTCTTTTTTCATCACAGGAATGGCGGTTACATCGAGCACATTGCGGTAAGCGGTTTCGAAGGTACGGATACCGCGCTCACACAGGATGATGTTGTTGTTCCCGCCTGCAGCAATGTATTCAGCTGCCATCAACCACTCTGAAATCGTGGCCGACAAGCCACGCTTCAGGATGACAGGTTTGTTAACCCGGCCGACTTCTTTCAGCAGATCAAAGTTCTGCATATTGCGCGCACCGATCTGAATCACATCAACATCGTGTTCCAGGAAGGTATCGAGCATACGCACGTCCATCAACTCGGTTACGATAGGCATATCGTGTTCGCGAGCGGCATTCTGGAAGAATTCCAAACCTTGTACCCCCAAACCTTGGAAAGCATAAGGGCTGGTTCTTGGTTTGAATGCACCACCACGCATCATGCGGCAGCCGGCTTCCGCTACACCCTCCGCGGCAAGTTTCATTTGTTCCTGGGTTTCAACTGAGCAAGGACCCGCAATCACCTGGATCTGGTTTCCGCCGAGCTTAGTACCGCGAATATCGATAATGCTGCCGGCGGGGTGGCCTTCGCGCGCGACGAGTTTATAGGGCTTGACGATATGGATGGCACGCTCGACACCGGTCATCTGTTCAAAGGTCTGTTCGCTGAGTTTGCGTTCGTCGCCAATGGCACCAACGATGGTGCGCTCGCTGCCACGCGAAATATGTTCGGTGAGGCCAGCGTCGCGAATCTTGGCGACGACGGTATCAAGATCGGCTGGGCTGGCGGTGGGGGACATGACGATGATCATAGTGTTTCCTCTATAGGGGCGACGGCAATAAAGCAGATCGGAGCTTTGGCTCACAGGGTTGCTTGATCAGGACAACCTTGCGACCAACGCATCGACCCACGGAAAAAGTACAAATAAAAAGGCGGGCCCTTGTGAGGGGCCCGCCTTATTTTTTGATCCTGGTTTCTTCAGTACGAAACAGGCCAGCCCGTGTCAACTCGTGGACGGGAAGTAATAAAACGAGAAAAAGACGTTTTGCTGGCGCATGGTGTTCGTATGACGTTCGACTGTTGAAAATACTGACCGGAGCTTAACTGAAAAATTTCGGCTTTGCAGCAATTTTACTTTCACCTTGCACGGTCAACGGACGATAGGTTTGCGTAGCAAGGCTGAATCAGCCAGCGTGTCAGCTGCTTTTACGCTCCACGATGACATAGTGCTTCTGTATGGGTTCCAGCACTTCGAATACCCCTTTGAAACCAGCAGGAATCACAAGCGATTCACCAGGGCCTGCTTCAACCGCGGTACCCGCCTCGTCGATAATGCGGCAGCGTCCCTGGGTAACAATAAAGAACTCATCTTCGTCCGCACCAAACTCGATACGCCAGCTACCCACTTCGCAGGCCCATACGCCGGCAAATACTTCGCCTGATTTGTTGGTGAAATGATTCCAGGTGGTACGTTGCGGCGTACCCTTGATGCGGCGGGCTTCTTTGGGAAAGTCGTATTCCGGCAGGGTGTTCTGATGGGAAAAGGCAATGATGGATGACACGGCGAATTCCTGAAAAAAGAGGGCCGTATTATCTCATGCAGAAACAGATCCTGAAGGCAGGAGGGCTTTGCCTTTTGTTAACCCAGTACTGATTTATCATGTGCACGCAGCCGCGCTAGAGTTTGGATGGTAGCGCGGTTCATCATGATGTCCGGCTTGTCCCGCCTTACGAAGATGAGTCGTTCACGTCGGCTGGCATGGAAATAGAAAGCCCACATGGCAACAACAAGCAGCAGCGCAACACCCAGGATCAGTTCGAGCATGATGATAGCCGGCTGTTTTTGAGAAATTCATGCTAGTCATTTGCCTTACCCTACTCATCCTCCAAACGGGGGAAAGCGAAGAGTAAACCGAACATAAGCCGGGTAAAATTACACGCTCTCTTCAACGTGTACTTTTTTGCTTTGTGAACTATGGCGAGATCCGCTGACAACGATGGAGCAAGCTGTGTTTGCCGAGTGAACATGTGACTTCTAAAAGTATTTGCCAGTCGGTTTCATCGAAGTGCAGCGCACCTATAATTTACCAACTTAACCGAGCAGCTATATGCATCCCGAGCTTTCTCCCCTGGGTAAAACAAGTGCTTATGTCGAGCAATACGACCCGAGTCTGTTGTTTCCCATTCCACGACAAGGTAAACGTGACGAAATTGGCGTGCCAGCGGTATTGCCGTTTTTCGGGAGTGATATATGGAATGCCTATGAGCTTTCTTGGCTGAATCCAAAAGGCAAGCCGCAAGTGGCATTGGCAAGTTTCAATGTACCGGCGGATTCACCCAATATCATTGAGTCGAAAAGCTTCAAGCTGTATCTCAACAGCTTCAACCAAACCCGGCTTGAGAGTGTGGAAGAACTTAAAGCTCGACTAAGCCATGATTTGAGTGCTGCTGCAGGCAGCACGGTGAGCGTACGCATTGTTCTGCCAGACGCATTTGGCTGCGAACAGATGGCGGAGCTTGAAGGCTACTGTATTGATAATCTTGATGTGGAGATCGAGCACTATCAGCCTACGCCTTCACTACTGCGTACCGTGGCAGATGAAGGTGTTGTGGAAGAGACGCTATGCTCGAACCTGCTCAAGTCCAACTGTCTGGTAACCGGCCAGCCGGATTGGGGCAGCGTGCAGATTCGCTATCGTGGCGAGGCAATCGACCGGGCTGGCTTGCTGCAGTACCTAGTTTCCTTCCGCCAGCACAACGAATTTCACGAACAGTGCGTAGAGCGCATTTTCATGGACGTTATGCGCCAATGCAGGCCGCAGGCACTGGCAGTCTATGCGCGCTATACGCGCCGTGGCGGCTTGGATATCAATCCCTTCCGGACCAGCTTTACCCAGGCAACACCGGCAAATCTTCGTGCTGCACGTCAGTAGCTCAAGATAACTAAGAACTTGTTTACGATCTGCTGACAGCTGCTCGCAACAGATCGTAAAGAGATTCTAAGCGATCAGCTTCGCGGCCGCATCGCGTAACGCGGTGCGAAGACCTTCCTCCACTACCGGGTGGTAGAAGGGCATATCCAACATCTGGTTGATAGTCAGTTCC
The DNA here is from genome assembly GCF_052601015.1 of Chitinimonas violaceus. NCBI lineage: Bacteria > Pseudomonadati > Pseudomonadota > Betaproteobacteria > Neisseriales > Chitinibacteraceae > Chitinimonas > Chitinimonas violaceus. The sequence goes on from NZ_JBQXDJ010000031.1 coordinate 7,421, forward strand.
TGCTGGTAGGCCCATGCTAGAAGATGAGCGATGTTTTCCGCCCGAGGGCCCATCCATTCAGCACCCAGGAAGCGCCCTGTTTCCAGGTCTGCATAGATATGCATCAGGCCCTTGTTCTTCAGCATCACACGACTGCGGCCTTGGTCTTCGAAGCTGACGACACCGGTGACAAAACTGCGAGGGGGCAGGTCGGCATGCCGTTTACCGACCATGGCAAGCTGTGGGTCGGAAAACACGACGGCGATCGGCGCACGGCGCAGCCCGGGTTTTACATGCGGGTAGCGGGCAGCGTTCTCACCAGCGGTTTTGCCTTCGTCGGCAGCTTCATGCAACAGGGGCAGGATGTTATTGGCATCCCCGGCAATAAAGATAGTGGACTGACCACATTGCAGGGTTGCTGCATCAAATAGCGGCACACCAGATTGATCGAGTTCAATGCCGGCATTTTGCAGGTCAAGCCCGTCAACATTCGGCTGTCGGCCAGTAGCGGCCAGTACGTAATCGAAATGCTCCGTTATCTTTTCCCCTTGCAGGTTACGGTAAGTGATCACTACCTCGTCACCTTCCCGTTGCAGGGTATCTATTTTCACATCCGGGTCGAGATAGAACTGCCCTTGAAACACCGTGCGGGCATAGTCGCGGATGATTGGGTCGCTGAATGGACCAATACCACCGCCACGGCCAAATACCCGGGTAGTGACATCAAGGCGGGACAGCGCCTGGCCCAATTCCAAGCCGATGACGCCCGGGCCGAATACCGCTACACGGCGCGGTAAGGTTTCCCAGTTGAATACATCGTCGTTGACGATGAGTCGATCGCCCAAGGTTTGAAAGTGGACAGGAATAGCAGGGCTGGACCCGGTGGCGATGACAATGCGACGGGCTTTGACGGTGGTATGGTCATCCACAGCCAGGGTTTGGTTGTCGATGAACCGGGCATAGCCACGTAATCGGTCTTCTTCGGGAATATTTTCGACCCCCTTTAATACGAAGCCGACAAAACGATCCCGTTCACGCCGTACACGGTTCATTACTTCACGACCATCAATGCGGATATCGCCGTCGATATGGATGCCGAATGCAGCTGCATGGCGCATGTCATACGCTGCTTCTGCGGCTGCGATCAGGAGTTTGGAAGGCATGCATCCGACACGTGCGCAGGTGGTGCCATAAGGGCCACCTTCAATCAGCAGTGCTGTTTTGCCGGCAGCCTTGGCTGCACGGTAAGCGGCAAGGCCCGCTGTGCCGGCGCCGATGATGGCGATGTCGGTATGCAAGATGTTCATGAGGTTTCCTAATCGATTGCCAAGAAATAGAACGGCGTAACGCCAAGTCAGGCAGTACCTAATACGATAAGGTCTGACTTGGGGGGCTGATGATGCGCAATAGGCGCTGGGAACGTGTTTATCCCAGCGTCCACTTTAGAACCTGTTCACGATTTGTCTCGATCAGGTTCTCAGGCTGTGAGATGTGCCTCGAGTGCTTCAGCACCGCCGATCAATTTGCCGTTAATGAAGACTTGCGGCGCGGTCATTGTGCCGCTGACGGCGCCGAGCACCTTACCGCGTACTTTGTGGTCCAGTGGCAGATCAATGTACTCATATCCTTGGTCGCTCAGCAGTTGTTTTGCCTTGGCGCAGAACGGACAACCTTCCTTGGAAAATACGACAACCTGGTTAGGCTTTTTGGCTTCTGGGGCAATGTAGGCCAGCATGGTGTCGGCATCCGAGACTTCAAATGGATCGCCGTCTTTTTCCGGCTCCACGAACATCTTGTCTACGATGCCGTTCTTGACCAGCATCGAGTAACGCCAGCTGCGCTTGCCAAAACCCAGATCGGCCTTGTTGACCAGCATACCCATACCGTCGGTGAACTCACCGTTGCCGTCGGGAATCATCATGATGTTTTGCGATTCCTGGTCCTTGGCCCATTCATTCATTACAAAGGTGTCATTGACCGATACACATAAAATGGCATCGACGCCATGCTTGAAGAAAACAGGGGCCAGTTCGTTGTAGCGTGGCAGGTGCGTGCTGGAACAGGTAGGGGTGAAGGCACCAGGCAGAGAGAACACGGCCACGGTTTTGTTCTTGAACAGCTCATCCGTTGTCACGCTCGTCCACTCGTTGTTTTGGCGGATACGGAAAGTGACCTTGGGAACTGCCTGGCCTTCATGGTTCTTCAACATTGGAAAAGACTCCTTTGCGTTGCGGAATGGGCTGCATGGCAGCGATGGCATGCAGTATCCGGGCTCAAGAAGTATTGATCCAATTTATTGTTACAAATGTTCCGATATGGAATTGCTATTAATACTTGCTGGCGGGTATCTCTGAGGCTCAAAAAATAACGCCACCCATAGGGTGGCGTTGACTTGATATCGGATAAGGATGTGTTTTTAACTGGTTCTTCAGCCAAACAGCTTTGCCAGCTCTTTGCCTGGTGATGGCTGGCGCATAAATGCTTCCCCAACCAGGAAGGCATACACCTCGTGCTCCAACATCAAGGCGACATCGGCGGGTTTGAGGATGCCCGACTCGGTAATCACGATGCGATCGCTAGGGATTTCTTCCAACAGCTTCAAGGTGGTTTGCAGGCTGACTTCGAAGGTACGCAGATTGCGGTTGTTGATGCCGATCAGCGGCGTCTTGAGTTTCAGCGCTTCGTCGAGTTCCTTACCATCGTGCGACTCGACCAGCACGGCCATACCCAGCTCGTGCGCCAAGGCTTCGAGTTCCTGCATATGCGACGTTTCGAGCGCCCCTACAATCAGCAGAATACAGTCCGCCCCCATGGCGCGGGCTTCATAGACCTGATAGGCATCGACGATGAATTCCTTGCGCAATACGGGCAGGTTGCAGGCAGCACGGGCAGCCTTCAGGTAGTCGGCATGCCCCTGGAAATACTGCTGATCGGTGAGGACCGACAAACACGCTGCTCCATGGGCGGCATAGTCCGCGGCAATCTCAGCCGGCTGAAAGTCCTCACGGATGATGCCTTTTGATGGGCTAGCCTTCTTGATTTCGGCAATAACGGCAGCTTGATTGTCAGCGTACTTGTTGCGCAGGGCAGCTACGAAATCCCGCAGGTCACGGTTGGCCTCAGCTTCGGCACGAATGGCTTCCAGTGGCTTTTGCTTGCGGGCAGCCGCGACCTCTTCAGCTTTGGTGGCGAGAATCTTGTTCAGGATGTCGGACATGGTCAGGCTTTAAAAGATTGGGTCATGGTGACCAGGGCATTAAGTTTGGCACGGGCTGCGCCGCTGGCAATGACAGCTGCGGCAGTCTGAAAACCCTTGCTGATGGTGTCGGCAAGGCCGGCAGCATAAATAGCTGCACCGGCGTTCAGGACAACAATATCGCGGCATGGTCCAGCTTCATTGGCAAGCACCGCTTCGACTTTGGCTTTCGATTCAGCCGGGCTGTTGGCCTTCAAGGCCGCCGGGTCGCAGAACATGAAGCCATGTTCACGCGGGTCGAATACATATTCGTTGATCTCGCCGTCTTTTAGTTCAGCGACGAGCGTTGTGTCAAACAGGCTGATCTCATCGAGGCCATCGCGGCCGTGTACGACCAGCACATGGTGGCTGCCCAGCTCTTTCAGTACCCGTGCCTGGATACCGACGAGGTCGGGATGGAACACACCCATGACTTGATTGTCGGCTGCAGCGGGGTTGGTTAGTGGTCCCAGAATATTGAAGATGGTGCGTACGCCGAGCTCACGGCGTATGGCGCTGACATTCTTCATGGCACCGTGATGATTGGGGGCAAACATGAAACCCACGCCCACTTCATCGATACATTGGCCAACCTGATCTGGTGTCAGTGCCAGGTTAACACCCAGAGCCTCCAGCACATCAGCGGACCCGCTGCTGGATGAAACACTGCGGTTACCGTGTTTCGCCACTTTGGCACCCGCAGCTGCAGCAACAAAAGCCGCTGTGGTGGAAATATTGAAGGTATGGGCCCCGTCGCCACCGGTTCCGCAGGTGTCGATCAGATGGTGCCGGTCTTTTACTATCACCTTGCTGGCAAGTTCCCGCATCACGGTAGCCGCTGCGGCAATCTCGGATACGGTTTCCACTTTTACGCGCAAGCCAACCAGGATGGCGGCAGTATGCACCGGGCTCATTTCGCCATTCATGATCTGGCGCATGACCGACAACATTTCGTCGTAGAAGAGCTCGTTACCATCGATAAGGCGATTCAGCGCAGCTTGCGGGGTGATCATGGAGCGGGCCTATAAGAGGACTGGGTAGGGAAGGTCGTCGATTCTAGCCGGCTAGCGCAGGTGTACCAAGTGTGGGCTTGGCTGAACCCTGTCACCCGAAGAGGAGGTGTCGCACAAACACCGCCACCTGCTGCACTTGTGGTGCGGCAGACAGCGGCGATTCAAACAAGCGCTTATGCCGCTTGATGAGCCATGCCAGCCGGGGTACGGGCTGTGGCACGGTTGGTAGCGCTGATCAACGCCAAGATGGAAGCGGTAATGATGTTGCTGTGCAGGCCGACGCCAAATACGCTGCCGTCTACGCCTTCCATAGCGACCTCAACAAAAGCCACTGCTCTTGCATCGGCACCGTGGCCGAGCGATCTTTCCTCGTAGGACATTACCCTGACAGGTGTACCGAGTGCTGCGACGGCCGCTGCAATCGGGCCATTGCCGCTACCGCCCAGCTTTCGTGTTTTCCCATCGATTTCCACGATCAATTCAATCCCTTGCTCACTGCCTTCTTCTAGCAAGTGGTGCCCGTGCAGGCGCATTGGGGTTTGGGCATCGAGGTATTCCTGGCCAAACATGCGCCATAACTCGTCGGCATTCACTTCCGCGCCTGTGGCATCGGTATGCTTTTGGACGACACCGCTGAACTCTACCTGCAAGCGTCGGGGCATTACGAGGCCGTAGTGGGCCTCAAGCAGATAGGCAATGCCCCCTTTGCCCGATTGGCTGTTCACACGGATGACAGATTCGTAATTACGGCCAAGGTCAGCTGGGTCGATGGGCAGGTACGGTACATCCCAGATATCCCCTGCTTGACGACAGGACAGACCTTTCTTGATCGCATCCTGGTGCGAGCCTGAAAACGCAGTGAAGACCAGGTCACCCACATAAGGGTGGCGGGGGTGGATGGGCAGTTGCGTACAGTCTTCCACCGTACGCGCCACATGGTTGATATCGGCGAAATCCAGGCCCGGGTCGACGCCCTGTGTGTACAGGTTCAACGCCAGGGTAACCAGGTCAACATTACCAGTGCGTTCGCCATTGCCAAACAGGCAGCCTTCCACGCGATCTGCACCCGCCATGATGGCCAATTCCGCTGCAGCAACGGCGGTACCCCGGTCGTTATGCGGATGGACGCTCAGCACAACACTATCGCGTTGCTTGAGGTGGCGATGCATGAACTCGACCTGATCGGCATATACATTCGGCGTGGCAGCTTCCACCGTGGCAGGCAGGTTGATGATCAGCTTACTGGCTGGGCTTGGGCACCAAGTGTCGATGACGGCGTTACAGATTTCCAAGGCGAAGTCGGGTTCTGTCTGGCTGAAGGTTTCGGGACTGTATTGCAAGACCCATTCAGTTTCGGGGTATTGCGCGGTCAATGTCTTGATCAGGCCGACGGCTTCGACAGCGAGGCTGCGTACATCATCGCGCTCCATCCCGAACACCTGTTCACGCCAAGGGCGGGCGGTAGCGTTGTAGACATGGACGATGGCGCGGCGTGCGCCAATCAGTGATTCGATGGTACGGTGAATCAGATGCTCACGCGCCTGGGTCAGTACCTCGATGGTGACGTCGGCGGGAATACGGTCTTCGTCGATCAGCTTACGGACAAAGTCGAAGTCGGTTTGCGAGGCGGAAGGAAAGGCAACTTCGATTTCCTTGACGCCAATCTGCACCAGCGTTTCGAACATGCGCAGCTTGCGCTCGGCGTTCATCGGTTCGAACAAGGCTTGGTTGCCATCGCGCAGGTCTGTACTCATCCAGATCGGAGCGTGTTCGATGACTTTGGCAGGCCAAGTGCGATTGGGCAGCACAATGGCGGGGAAAGGGCGGTATTTGCTGTTTGCATTCTTTAACATGGCGTCTCTCGTGATCGTCGTGATGTCGGTACGGATGCGATGGTCTGTTTGCGGGGAAACAGAAGGCTGCCGGGCTGTCGCGTGCTCATGGCCGGGCAACCGTTGCGCAGTCGTAGCGATAGATCAATAAGACGAAGCATGATGAGATTCCTGTGTGGTGCTGTAAAAATGGATTTGGTTGAGCGCAGCCAACCCTCGCGGGTGGCGATGCTCTTCAGGACTGGGAGGGGAAAATCAAGCGCGCGAGGAGCGCAGCAGCAAACCCAGGCCCGAGGAGCGGGCTAGGGGTAGTCGTAGCGATAGGGTTTGCTGACGATAGGTCATAGACCTAACCGTAAATGCAGCAACTGGCTGTGGTCAAGCACTTTTTAGTTTTAGTGGCGATGGGGCTAAGCGTACCAACTGGCCTCCAGCCAATCGCAAAATGCAAACCAACCCATGCCAAACGTGACAGCAAGTTGGCTGAAACCGGGGATATGCGTAGGTAGGCGCATCTTGGGTAGTGCCGCGAATTGATTGAAACGCTCAGGTCGCCTAGTCATCGCCTCGGCGACCAGTTTACCCGCAAGACCGGTGAGCGCCAGACCGTGGCCACAAAAGCCCTGGGCGTAGTAAATGCTGTCGTCCAGTCGGCCAAACTGCGGCAATTTGTTAGGCGGAACATCGACTTGTCCACCCCATGCATATTCAATGGCTGCATCGGCTAGTTCCGGAAACACAGCCAGCATCCGTTGACGGGTATTTTCTGTTCGGTCGTATGAAGAACCCGTACTACGCCCACCAAACAGCAAGCGATGATCGTGGCTTAGCCGGAAGTAGTTGAGCACCCGGTTACAGTCGGCTATGGCTACCCCACTGGGAATCAGCTTTTGGGTACGTTCGATACCGAGTGGCGCTGTCGCGACGATAAAACTATCGACCGGGAGAAAATAGCGCGCCAGCTCGGGCGAGAGGCCTACTGCGCCGGTATTTACCGCTAGCAATATCTGCTGACATCGTATGCTGCCAGTGGCTGTCCGGATGCGCCAATACCCCTTCTCTCGCTGCCAGCTGATTACACGACTGTACTCATAGAAATTCGCACCAATGTCTTTAGCTGCCTGTGCCAAGCCCAGCGTATAAGCAAGCGGATCGAGATGGGCTTCGTGCGGATCGTACAGACCACCAACATAAGCATTGCTGGCAACATGTGCTGACATACCGGACTGATCGAGTAACTGGAAACTCTTGTAACCGTAGCGATGGGCCATATAGGCTTGCCATTCGCCAAGCGCAGCCATCTGCCCGGCATGGCAAGCCGCATAGACATACCCTTTTTCGACCAGATTACAGGGGATGTGGAAGCGATCGATATTGCCCTTCAGCTCCGTGAGCCCTTCGCAACTCATTGACCATATCGACTTGGCAGTCTCAATGCCTACTGCCCGTTCAACCACTTCCATACTCGCTGCCAAGCCTTGTAAGGCCTGTCCGCCATTACGTCCAGAAGCTTGGGAACCTATACGGTCTGCTTCCAGGAGCACGATATTGACGCCACGCTCCGCTAAATAAAGTGCTGCGGAAATACCGGTCAACCCTCCACCAACAATGACGACTTCTGCAGTCACATCGTCGAGTAGTGCAGGATGGGGTGTCACCGAACACTGGCTCTGGGCGTACCAGGAAGGATTGATGGGTGACAGCATGAGCAGAAATGGTGTTTAAAGGACTGCTTAACGAACCATCACATCGCCCTAGTGGGCCGAAATTGCTCTGGCGGCTAACCGTAAGCTTTGAGGAAATTCCCCAGCATCTGGTGGCCATGTTCGGTCAGGATCGCTTCAGGATGAAACTGCACGCCTTCAATCGGCAATGTTTTGTGCCGTACGCCCATGATTTCACCATCATCAGTCCAGGCAGTAATTTCCAGGCAGTCCGGGCAGCTTTCACGTTCGATTACCAGCGAGTGATAACGCGTTGCTGTGAAGGGAGAAGGTAGGTTTTTGAACGTACCGACATCGGTATGGCTGACGGGAGAGGTTTTGCCATGCATCAACTGCTTGGCATGGATGATTTTGCCGCCAAAAGCTTGGCCGATAGATTGGTGCCCCAGGCAGACACCCAAAATAGGGATTTCTCCCGCGAACCGTTTGATCGCTTCTACTGAAATACCGGCTTCGCTAGGTGAACAAGGCCCTGGCGAAACGACGAGATATTTAGGTTTTTTCGCGGCGATCTCATCGAGCGTGATTTCGTCGTTACGGTGAACTTCTACTTCTTGTCCCAGCTCGCCAAAGTACTGAACCAAGTTGTAGGTAAAAGAATCATAGTTGTCGATAACTAGCAGCATATGTAACCTTAAATCGTTGATTTTAGTTGCTTTATGAGGGGAATTAATGCCGGCTGACTCGCACTCTTACTCACAACTGATTCCAATGACTTTTTCCCGCCAGACTTGATAGTCCTATGAGCCGCCTTGATGACCTACCAATCTTCTTTGGCGCAGGAAACTCACCAACCTTGATCTTACGGTAAATTGTTGCGTGATGGTAACCGGTCAATGGGATGATGTCTTTGATCGTTGTATAGCTTTCCTAGCATGGTAGTTATCTTGTGAAGTGGGGAAGGTAGGTCTTTGTCTTCGTGGTTGAAATGAAATCACCCGGCCGGTTGGGCTCGGGTGAGGGATGATTGTTCGACACACTCGTAGTAACAGTAACTAATATATGCGGCGTCAACTTATCGGACTCTAGAACGGCGATAACGTTTGCTTGTAATAAGAATGCTCAAAAATATCCCCATTATAACTTCCATGAAAAGCGGAAGCCTATTCTGAAGGAAATGGAGAAGGCAATGCCTGAAATACGTGATGCAATCATAAATCAAAAGGGGCAATTTCCTCTTCTCCCCAAAATAGAGTTGTTTCATTATCTAATTAATGCGCTAAAAAGTGCAGATTGAAGGTGTGCTTGGTAAAAATTTCCTTCGGGGCTTCACCGGAAGTGGATGCACTAAATGATTCACCAGATTCTTAGATCCATATGGCGAGTTTGGTAGTATTGGCTACTATACGTAGTGTCTGAAGATAGTTAGAATAGGTGCTGTGAATATCTCTGCGGTATTTATCCAGCAATATACTTTATTGTAAATAATGCTAGGAAAATTAAACACTACTCTTCCGTTTGAACCCCTTGAATTATCCCCCCATCAAATACAACAAATTGTTCAGCAGTGCCATACCGCATAATTCCAGAAGAAAAAATAACTCTTCTGTTCAAGTCAATGTGTAACGTCAAAAAATCAGGACGTTCTTTTTGTAGCCATTGCACAAGATAAACATTTTCATCGATTTGTCTGGAGTTATAAGGAATGTTTTCATCACCGCTGCCTTTTTTAGGCCCAGCTACCCACTCATAACGTGCTTTCCCATCTGCAAATTGCACACGCACAGCATCTCCAGACTGGTACTGATAATACAACACCGTACCATCAAGAAGGTATTCTGGATCGCCGAATTTATATTCGGCTTGAGCGTAATTGCTGAAAAGAGTAAACAAGCTAATTAAAGCAACTTGGAAATAAAGCTGAGTGAAGTATTTCATGCTGACTTTCCTGCAGAGGTAGTGCTGTACGCTACTTAAACGTAGTTTTTCTATGGCGTAGTGTCAAGCTAGATTCATGAAATACGGTAATTATATGCGATGAATGGTGCGAGAGTCAGCGTCCCGCCATTCGTCGATATGTCAGAAGTAAGTTACTTTTATGGAATGATCTGTGCTGTTCGTTATTTTTATTAGGGGTTCTTTTTTGTGCTGAGTTTATTATTTTCATAGTAGGTATCAATTACCTTAGAATTGATGGTCAGTATTAATTTATTTGGTTGCGCTTATTTCATTGAGTAAAGAATCTATTGGCTTTTTGACTATTTATTGAGATGCCTTACAGAATTCAGCTATTACATATTGATAAAGTCTTAGAGCCTGTTCAAAGTCTCGCGAGCTAAAGCAAGACAAGGCGAAAACAATCGAGGAAGCGGAGTTTCCATGGGGTAAATGAGCATTCCGAGGGCGTTTTCAACACCGTATTGCTGACGCGCAGCAGACTTTGAACAGGTTCTTGGGAAGTATCGAAAATTTTTAGAAGTTGTCTATGCTCTGTCCGAGCAGCTATCAGCAGGGTACAGAGTAGGAACTGAGTCCTGATAGCAGCTGCGCAGTAAGGACGTAAAAGGTTCTTATGTCCGCTTTATAGAGACGTACAGCTACAGCCAGCCTGCTACCTTCCATCGGTACATGTGTAACCCTTACTCCAAATGGGGGATGCGAATATTTGTTCGTCTATCTATCTGTTTAGTAACGACAATGCTGGCCATGGTGTCTGCTGAGGTCGTTCTTTTACTCAGGAGATGCCGCAGCATCCGTTGATCAGAGTGCGGCGTTTATGCTGCGATCTCACTCTGCCCCTCATGAGCAGTTCAAGTTTCTGTCTACTCTGCCAGCAACGCGGGGTCATGTTCGTCTCGCGCTCGGCATTGTTGCCGGTTCGGCGATTCTGTTTGCGCTGGCCGTACCGTATGCCAAGTTACCATTAGGCAAGGTATGGCCCTTTATTCCAGCTTACCAATCAGCCTTGGTTGTTAATGACTTGATCACTGCGGTATTGCTGTTTGGTCAATTTGTCATTTTGAAGTCGCGTGCCCTATTGGCCTTGGCCAGTGGTTATCTGTTCACAGCGTTTATGGCTATCGTCCATGCGCTCAGCTTCCCTGGTTTGTTTGCCGAGACAGGACTACTTGGTGCAGGGCCGCAGACTACTGCGTGGCTATACATGTTCTGGCATGGGGGCTTCCCCCTGATGGTTACGGCTTACGCTCTGCTAGCCAATCATTCGGAAACCGCGAAATTTTTACGTCACCCAGGAAGCGAAATTTTTGCATGTATAGCAATCGCGTTCCTGATGGCGTGGGGGCTTACTGCCATTGCCACTACGGGTAAGCGTTACCTCCCACCCATAATGCAGGGCAGCCATTACACGCCGCTTATGCTGGGCGTGGTTTCTACAGTCTGGAGCTTAAGTCTGCTGGCTTTGATAGCTGTTGGCCGGCGGCGTAAGCGCACCATGCTTGATTTGTGGCTGACTGTAACGATGTTTGCCTGGCTTTGTGATATTGCACTGTCCGCAGTACTGAATGCCGGCCGCTTCGATCTTGGCTTTTACGTAGGCCGGTTGTATGGATTGCTGGCCGCGAGTTTCGTATTGATCGTACTCTTGCTGGAAAACGGCAAACTCTATGCGCACCTTGCCAATACGGCCGTAGCATTGCGCGAAGCAAAACAGGTGGCCGAGGATGCCACCCGGGCTAAATCGATGTTTCTGGCCAATATGAGCCACGAAATCCGAACTCCGATGAATGCCATCATCGGTATGTCTTACCTTGCGCTGAAGACGGAGCTTACAGTCAGGCAACGTGACTACGTTGGAAAAATCCACAATGCCGGTACTTCATTGCTGGGCATCATCAACGATATTCTGGACTTCTCCAAAGTCGAGGCAGGTAAGCTGGAACTTGAGTCGGAGCCGTTTCGACTGGACGATGTACTCGATAGTGTTTCTTCCCTGGTAGCGCAAAAAGCTGGTGATAAAGGGCTGGAGTTGCTGTTCAGTAACGGCAAGGATGTACCGCAGGATTTGGTCGGTGATCCATTGCGGTTGGGGCAAATCCTGGTCAACCTGATCAACAACGCCATCAAGTTCACCGAGAAAGGCCAGGTAGCCATCACTATTTCCCCACTCAAGCGGGTGGGCGACAAGGTTCAGCTGCGCTTTGGTGTTCACGATACGGGTATCGGTATGACCGAGGAGCAAGCTGCCCGGTTATTCCAAGCTTTTACCCAGGCCGATGGTTCGACAACGCGCAAGTATGGCGGTACGGGACTTGGGCTTACCATTGCCAAGCGGTTGGTTGAATCAATGGGCGGTGCAATTCAGGTGGAATCCGCGCCTGGCTGGGGTAGTTCCTTTGTATTCGGTATCTGGTTAGGTATTTCATTGAATGCGTTACCGGGCCAAAAATCCTTGCCTGAATCCTTGAAGGGATTGCGCGTATTGGTAGTGGACGATAATGCATCAGCACGCGAGATCCTATCGGAACAACTAACATCTCTCGACTTTTCAGTCAGTGTCTGCACCTCAGGTCGGGAAGCAATTAACGTAGTTCGACAGGCTGATCTCGACCACCCCTTCGATGCTGTATTTGTCGATTGGATGATGCCCGAAATGGATGGTATTGAGACAGTCAACCAGATTCGCGCCTTCAACCGTGGTTCCCACATCATTATGGTTACTGCATTTGGCCGGGATGATGTGCGGGCTCAGGCTGAAGTTATGGGTATCGATGGTTTCCTGACCAAACCTGTCAGCCAGTCTTCGTTGCTTGATTCGATCCTGGGCATACTTGGTCCACAGGTGGGAAACGCGGCGAAGTTGGCGGATATTTCGGAGTCACTACCGAGTTTGAACGGGATACGTTTGTTACTGGTGGAGGATAACAAGGTCAATCAGCAAATCGCCGTTGAATTGCTGGAGAGCGCCAATGCAGCGGTCACTGTGACAAGTAATGGGCGCGAAGCCGTGGATACGCTCATGGCTGCGGGGCCTGCAGATTTCGACGTTGTGTTGATGGACGTACAAATGCCGGTGATGGATGGCATAGAGGCGACGCGTCTGATACGTGGGGATGTACGATTTACAGACTTGCCCATCATTGCGATGACGGCTGATGTGCTGACCGAGGAACGAGAGGCCTGCTTGGCAGCTGGTATGGTGGATCATATTGCCAAGCCGCTGGACCCACCCACCATGTTTGTCACGCTAAGGCACTGGGTACGGCCTATGCCTATCGTGGATGCTTCGACAAGGACATTACAGACTGAGGCCTCACCACAGCAGGTCATTCCAGGCTTTGAGGGACTTGATCAAGCTGCGGGCCTTAAGCGTGTTGCTGGTAACCTTATCCTATATCTGCGTCTGTTGCGGCAGTTTGCCGAGGAAGAAGCGGATGCCTCGGCTCGGATCAAAACCGCGTTGGTAGAGGGCGATACAGCGACGGCAATACGCACCGTACATGCACTTAAGGGTGTCGCAGGTAGCGTGGGCTTTACCGACTTGCAGGCAGCAACAATAGTACTTGAACGCACCATCAAGGCGGGTGAGGCATATCACGCTGCATCACAAGTTGTTGAGCAAGAGTTGATGCGTGTTATCGCTTCATTGCGTGGTGCGCTGGCTCAGGAAAGATCTGCGGAGGTCGTGACAGTGTCTGGCGATACGCCGGCAATACTGGAGCGGCTTAGCTCGTTGCTTACTGCGAGCGATGGTGAGGCAGTGAGCTACTTCCTGGAGCATGCACCCCTTATTCGGTCGGTATTTCCTGATGGAAACTATACCGACTTCGAGAAGGCGCTGACTAATTTTGATTTCATCGCTGCCTTGGATCATCTGAAACATGTTGTGGCGACGGGTAAAAGCACTGTACAGGAGAGTACGCCATGAATACCTCACCTGAAGGTACAAGTCCTCAGACCGTATTGATTGTGGACGACACGCCCGAGAATTTGACGCTTCTTCACGGTCTGTTGAAAGATCGCTATCGGGTGCTGATTGCAAACAATGGTGAGCGGGCACTTCAGATTACCGCCGGTAACACGCTGCCAGACTTGATTCTGCTTGATGTGATGATGCCTGGCATCGGCGGTTTTGACGTGTGTAGACAGATCAAGGCTGATCATCGAACTGCGAATATCCCGGTGATTTTTCTTACCGCGATGGGAGAGAACGAGAACGAGCAGGAGGGCTTTGATGCGGGAGCGGTCGATTACATTATCAAGCCTATTTCTCCGCCTATTGTCCTGGCACGCGTCAAGACACATATGAAGCTCAAGGCGGCGGTAGACTTTCTGGAAGACAAAGCGGCGTATCTCCAACATGAGGTTGAACACCGCACGCATGAAGTTCAAGTTATCCAGGACGTCACTATCATGGCACTCGCATCCTTGGCGGAGACCAGGGATAACGAGACCGGTAATCATATCCGCCGGACACAAAACTACGTGCGTCTGCTTGCAGCAAAGCTAAGGCAGCATCCGAAGTATCGAGCCGTGCTTGATGACGACAACACCATCCAGATGCTTTATAAGTCCGCGCCATTGCATGATATCGGCAAGGTCGGGATACCAGATCGAATCCTGTTGAAGCCGGGCCCGCTTACCGAAGAGGAATTCGAGCTGATGAAGACCCATACCACGCTTGGACGTGACACGATTGTTGCAGCAGAAAAATTGATTGATGCACCGAGCAGCTTTTTGAAGCTCGCTCGCGAGATTGCCTATAGCCACCAGGAGAAATGGAATGGCAGCGGGTACCCCGAGGGGATGGCAGGCAATGACATTCCTGTTTCTGCACGTTTAATGGCGGTGGGCGACGTGTACGACGCCCTTATTTCACGCAGGGTATATAAGCCCCCCTTTTCTCATGACAAGGCAGTGGAAATTATCCGTGAAGGGCGTGGCCACCATTTCGACCCCGATATGGTCGATGCTTTTCTGCAGATCGCAGGCGAGTTCAAAGCAGTGGCAGCACGTTATGCTGACGGTGCGGAATGAGCATTGCAGCTTGGGATGCGTGGTATTGATTTTAAGCGTAGTGGCTAACCAAATCTGAAACCTATTCATTAGGAACCAGCGCCATTGTTATCTGTAGCAGCGCCCGTGTCATTTGCGAGAAGCTCTGTTTTTGTGTTTCTAGTATCTTCGTCTGCCTCTCAAGCAATAGCACTTGTGTAATAGACTTCTCATCAAGCGGTCCTCCCTCCAAGGTAATCAAGCTGGATTCAAGTTCCTTCGCGATTTGCAGGTATTTATCACTGGTTGCAAGAATTTCCTGTTGAATCTTATTAAGGCAGGGTAGCGTCTGACTTATTTTTTCTGCGTCCGCTTTAGGAGGAGAAAGATTCTTTGCTTTTTTCAAGACCTGTGCCAAATCATTTGAAATGAGTTTGTACCGAGAAAATACTGCAGGTGCCATCCCCGGTAACTTTTTAAGATCGATAACCTGAGTACTGTAGTTCTCGCCAATTCCTCTGCTTTCCCGGATTTTCTCTACAACGCTTACGCCCACCCCGATATATGCGGTCATTACTTCTTCCGCTTTGGTTTCTGTGGCGGCAGCAAATTTCTTTATACTCATCGTATTGGTATCGGCTGCAATGGCTGGTTTTAAAGTAGTACTTACCACAAGCAGCAGAATGGCTATTTTTTTCATCTTTTTCCCACTCTATTTAAGTCAGTTATGTATGAAGTATTCGCGAGAGAATCGAATATTCGGTGGGCTGTGCCACCAACGTCAGCGCCTGGCAATTGGCGGTATAAATTTACCTAACGTAAGAACTCGGTGGCGTTCGGAAAAAATGCTTCTAATGCTGGAGAGTCATTTTTGTTATTAGAAACATGAATTTCTCCAGTAAGACGAATATTATTGTTGAGGTCGAAATGCCATAAGTAGGTAGCCTCAACATCTTTTTCATTCGTAGGGAAACACATCCGCAGTACAGGTGGTTGATTGGCGGCCACAGACTTTATCGCTGCTGTACCGGTGATGGTCATCCCGTTAATTGTGCGAATGACGTTTAGTTTGTTTCCATATGCCACCAGTACAGCACGGCCTGAGTAAGGTTTACGTGTAATTGGGGACAGCCCGATCAGGTGGTATGTACCTGCAAGCTGTTGGATAAGCGGCGTTTCATTTACTTTATTGTTGAGTATTTGCATATGCCTCCTGCCATTACCTGTTGAACTGGCTCCCAAGCAGAGCGTAGGTAAAAGAATAAAGACAAGCAGGAGTGAGGTTCTCATAGGACACCGAGGGCTTTCTTATTAAAACCTGTTTACGATCTGTCGTGAGCAGCTGCCATGAGGGCGCAGAGCAGTGCAGAAACCGGAATGTACTTAAGCACATGAGGCTTTTGAGCAGCACATAAGCCCTGATCACGGCTGTATAGCAAGATCAAGAACAGGTTCTTAGCATTGTTATATTCACCACCTTATCAGGGGTGGCCTTATCGACTACCTATACAAATAGGCTACAACCTAATTCAATACCTAACGCACGGGTATATCGAAATAAGTATCTGGGTAAGGCTCATCGACCAATGTAAAATGCCACCATTCTGTTGATAGAGGCATAAAACCATTGCTTAGCATTGCTTCACGTAGTATTAAGCGATTCTTCTGCGCTTTTTCGGAGATGGCAGAAGAAAAGGGATGAGATAATGGGTCCATAAAATCGATCGGGGTACCCATATCCAGTTCAGGAGCTAAGCTTTTATGAGAGAGTGGTAGCTTCACAAGCGTAACATCTACAGTACTACCGCGAGAATGACCAGATCTTTTTGCAATGTAGCCCTCGTCAAATAGCTTGGCTTTATCGACGTTTGGATAATATTTAGATTTCATTTTTTGATTATTAGCATCCTCACTCCAATCAACAAAGTCATTGACGGCAGTTTGTGGACGATAACAATCAGTAACTTTCAGTCCCAAGCCTTGTCGTTCTAGCTGGCTTTGTACTTTGGCTAATGCTTCTGCAGCATTTACAGTTAGAATACACTTTGGTGCTTCATAGCCACGAATGGGTCGCCCAATAAAATTATTATTACCTACGTAAAGCATATCTTGTTGGATGGCAGGTGCCCTTACCTTCAAATAGCCGAAGTCTGGTGGCAGTTCATTACTCAGAACGCAACTTGAGCATAAACCAAGACTTATCTTTCTTAGAGAGCGATACATCACAAACTCCAAAAATTAGAAAGCGCTAGTGGCTTATTCTATTCTTGGCTTTCAATTTTGGGACCTATTTAATCTAAAGTGCTTTGTGAGATTTATTCAATTGTTGGTGTCAATTAACTTATAGGGAAATTAATTGTTGATTTGGTAATAGATAAATAACTAGTCGGTAAGAAAATGGTATATAAACGGATTTTCTACTGCCGATGCATATTGGGAATAAAGGGGAATTTAGCGGGATGGCAAGATAGAAATTATGAATCTTGATCAGATCGGCACTTCCTATCCATGGTAGGACTGACGACACTAAAACGAGTCGCCTAAACAGGTTCTAAGAGTCGCTAACAAAACCCAGCGAAGTGATTCTGGCTAGGCGCGTAAGCGTAGGCAGTACGTGGGTACGGCAAGCTTACGCAACAACGCCAGAAGGGTTTTGTTAGCGACTCTAAAGGGGAGGGCTCGTTTACGTTTTATTGGTACGTACGGCGACCTCTGCATACCATGCTTCCAATTGTTCGCTACGTTCGCCATGCATGACACGTAACAGCTCGGCGCGTGCAGCGGCTTTGGGTATGCCGCTTTGTACCAGGTAGTTATGCAATTCGCTGAATATTTCCCTGCGTTTCAGGCTGGGTTCTGTCTGATTTCGCCTTTCCCCAAAAAACTCCATGAGTGTGGAGCCGCAGATGCAGTTTCGATATAACTCCACGAATACCCCATCTATCTCATCGTTAACCGCTTTCAGTCCACTTTTATCAGACTGGATTGCCTGTGTAAGTCGGCAGTAGTCATCTGCCGATTCATAAACATGCCCACAGTTGGCGCATCGCTTTGGAAAGCAAGATTGATTCAGTGCCCTGAGACCAGCAAACCAATCGGTGGCGTCGGCAATTGGCATAACGATCTTTCCTAGAGCCTGTTTACGATCTGTCGTGAGCAGTTGTCAGCAAGGCGCAGAGCAACAGAGAAACCGGCATGTACATGGGTACAAGAGGATTTCGAGCAACAAATAAGCCCTGATCACGGCTTTGCGAATTAGTACCGTGAACAGGTTCCTATGCTGCTGACGGCATAGGAAAGTATAGGCGATCTCCCAATTCTGCCGGGCTTGAACAGATGCTTGGCCGCGCAGCCCACAGCGACTTATCGAGGGGACTGGGGGAGGGACATAGTGGGTCGGGTGGCTAGGGTTTTGTCGTCTTTATTCGCATGCGAATAGTCAGTAGAGTGGACATCAATCCGCCTTCCATACTTTGAATATGCCGTTATCCGCATTTCCCAGCCTCGACCAACACCTTTGCTTTGCGCTGTATGCCGCCTCTTTGCAGATGACCCAGCGTTATAAACCGATACTTGAGGCATTGAATCTGACCTACCCACAGTACCTCGTATTGCTTGTACTTTGGGAAAAGGAAGGGTTGGGAATCAAGGACCTCGCAGAACGGCTTCAACAGGACCCTGGTTCGATCACACCGTTGGTCAAAAGGCTTGAGCGCAGCGGGTACCTGATTCGACGTCGTCATCAGGATGATGAACGCAGTCTCGCCATTACGTTGACAGAAGCGGGAAGCGCATTGCGTGCCAAGGCGGCTGAGATTCAACAGTCCATACAGCAGATGTGTGATCTGTCCAGCTCGGAGATGGCTCGACTGGTAGGGGAGCTGGCCAGGTTGCGGCAGAAATTGTCGACCTGATGTTGCGCTGAGAACCTGTTCAAAATCTGCTGTGCGTTGGCGATACGGTGTTGAAAACACCCTTGGAATGCTCATTTACCCTTTGTAAGCGCCGCTTCCTTGGGTATTTTCGCCTTATCCCACTCTAGCTAGTGATAGCGCTTGAACAAGTTCCAACACGCGTTATCAAGCCCGCTTCGGTATTTCTAGGCCGCGTGCAACGGCAGGGCGTGTGAGGAAGGCATCGAGTGCCCGGGTGACATGGGGGAAATCTTCGATGCCGACCAGATCGCCCGCCCCATAAAAGCCAATCAGATTCCGCACCCACGGGAACGTCGCAATATCGGCGATTGTGTAAGTGTTGCCCATGATCCAGGTACGGTCTGCCAGCCGCTGGTTGAGTACATTAAGCAACCGCCTCGATTCTGCGACGTATCGATCTCGTGGGCGTTTGTCTTCGTAGTCTTTGCCAGCAAACTTACTGAAGAAACCCAGTTGCCCGAACATAGGGCCAATGCCACCCATCTGGAACATCAGCCATTGAATGGTTTCATAACGGCTACTGGGTTCTGCTGGCAGCAACTGTCCAGTTTTGTCGGCAAGGTAAATCAGAATCGCACCCGATTCGAAAAGGGCAAGCGGTTTTCCACCCAGTCCATTGGGGTCGAGGATGGCGGGTATCTTGTTATTGGGGTTCAGCGACAGGAATGCTGGCGACATCTGGTCATTGGTTTCAAAGCTGACGAGGTGAGGCTCATAAGGCAGGCCTATCTCTTCAAGCATGATGGAAACCTTCACGCCATTGGGCGTGGGCAATGAATAGAGTTGAAGCCGGTCAGGATGTTGGGTAAGCCACTTCTGGGTGATGGGGAAGGTGGAAAGGTCGGTCACGGAGGGCTTTCTGTATTCAAGGTGGATACAAAGACCGGTTCAACGCCGTATGGCTGACGCGAAGCTGATGTTGAACAGGTTCAGGCAACAGACATGGCGGCGAAACTTACCAATTCAAGACCGACTGGATGAACTGGGCAGCAGCACTACTGGACAGCCATGCGTTGTTTAATGTCTGGACGAGGGATGCAGCGGCTTGGACATATTTACGATCCGTACCTGTCTTGATTTCACCAGGTACGGACCGTAAGCAGGTTAGTGGCTGGTGCGGTAGCTCAGCTGTGATTGCCAGTCGAGCAGCTGGGGTTTGCGGTCAATACGTACCCGGAATTGCTCGTTTGCGCCGAGGCGGCTTTCCCAAAGATACAGGCGGTTGTTGGTGCCACCGCCGCTCCAGGCGGTGAGGTAATAGTCGGCAGCGCGCGCCCAGTCACGAAACGCGACGATATCCCCATCCTGCAGGCAGCCATTGGGCCGGCTGATATTGACGAGACGTAACTCCGGGTCTGCCTTCAGTGGTCCCTGGGTCGTGTAGTAACTGTATTGATCCTTTCCTACCGTGCCGGACCACGTCCAGAACCAGCCGGGTTGGTCGGTTCGTTCAATGCGAAGGTAATCACCGGTACGCAGGCAGCCACTGTCGCGCATCGAAAAGTTGTTGGAAAGGTTGAAGCGCGCACGGCTACTCGGGGTGGTGGCATCGGTTTGTAACCACCCTGCGTTCTGGCTGCTGCTCTGTACATAGCGGTTGTTGGCAACGTTTTGCAGTGTGACTTCACGATAGCTGCCTTCCTGGTCGGCAAATGACCGGGTAGGGGTTGTACTGTCGGCGTAGGCAAAACCTTGCACGGGATAGTGATCGCTATAGTCGGTGTAGGCGTAAGTACGCTTGCTGAGCGCTTCTTGCACTTTCCACTGAGGGGACGGTGGGTCCAACGTCAGGTTGTGCCAAACCGAGGGCTGGCGGTAACCCTTGAGGGCGACAACATAGTCCAGGTGTTCTATGGGGTCGCCGGTGCGGGCGCCATACCGTTCCAACGCAAGACCATTACGCTTGGTGTCAAATGAATCGGGGACACCAACATAGCGTGGCGGGGCGGCATCCAAAGTCTGCAACATGTCGGCGTATTCGGTGTCGCTGTGTTTGTTGACGTTGAAGTCGCCTGCTACGAGGACGATCTCGTTGGGAGAGATACCTTTCTGGTGCACCCAGTCATGGATTTCCTTCAGCTGGTTGCGGCGTCTTGTGACATGGCCATTGCTGCCGTCACAGCCCCAGGAGGATTCGGACTGCAAATGGGTGCCGATCACATGGTAGAACGCGCCGTTGACGTTGATTTTGGCGTAGGCGAATCCCTTTAGCGCTGGGGCATCGTCACCGCAACCTGCTGTGCGGTAGAGATACTGGATTTTTTCTGTCACAGGCCATCTGCTGGCAATCGCAACACCGCCGTCCTCGATCGTGTCGCGCCAGATACCCTCGGTTTTGTCCCAGCCAGTCTGGTTACGCCCAATAACCGGTGTCTGATAAGGAAAGCGGGCCTTAAGTTTGGCCAATAGCTGCTCGCTGGCTTCATTGTCGAAAGCCTCCTGCAACACCACGATATCCTGGTTGTTCAATACCGGTGCATTGCCAATCAAACCCGCACGTTCCAACTGCCCGTAGTTGGGAAAAGCGGTTCGGGGCAACAGCATGGTGTTCCAGCTCGTCAACTTCAAGTCATCTGGGTAAGCGGCGTTTGCCGCGGTAGCCAGCACAACAGCAATAAGCCCGATCAGCTGGGTCGGTATCCGTTTCAGCATGTTCTCTCCAGGGTTATGTTGCAGTGAAAGTGAAGCAGTGTTGCAAAAGGTCGTTACACACCCGTTGCGACTTGAATACGGGTGGTAGCGCAGTGTGAATGCGATGCACTTACCTTGCTGAACTTACGGGGCTTTCAGGTGGGAGGGGGAGAGAACGGTGTTAGGGGGAATTGCTGATATGCCCGCTGAGTGCGGAATTCCAGTGGGCTGGTGATTTTCTGAGGACGATATTGTTGCGCTATTTACGCCACAGGACAGTTGTACAGCTTATAAGCATACCAATTAGAATGTTATGATGCGGTTGTTTTTGATCGCTTTGTAGCTATTGGCCAGTCCATGATGTTTTTCCCTGTTGCTGCCTGTTTGCGTGCTTCCGTAAGTCGATACTCACAACGGCGGTGTTCAGTCTGGTAGTGCGGTCACCATCCGTGTGGGGAAGGCTGTATTCATCCCCCCACCATTCAAGGTAAGAACATGAAGAATCGTTTGATGACGGCCCTGGTTTGGGCCGGTGTTTTGTTCAGTAGTGCGGGTACTGCCATTGCTGCCGATAACGAAACCACCCGTTTGCTGCGGCAACCCAGTGTGTCGCACGATCACCTTGCCTTTGTTTATGCCGGCGATATCTGGCTGACCGACCGTAATGGCCAGAATCCGGTAAGGCTGACAGCACATCCGGCTACCGAATCAAACCCGCAGTTCTCGCCCGATGGGCAGTGGATCGCCTTCTCGGCCAACTACGACAACAACACAGACGTGTATGTGATGTCGGTAAATGGCGGTCAGCCACGGCGGTTGACGTGGCACCCCGGTGCGGATGTGGTCAATGGCTGGAGTGCGGATGGAAAGCGTGTGCTGTTCGTCTCACCGAGGGAAGTAGGGAGCAGCCGAAGCAATCAGCTTTATGAGGTTTCGCTTGAAGGCGGTGCTGAGCGCAAGGTGATGGAAGCCGTGGCGCAGGAAGGTAAATGGTCGGCCGATGGCCAACGCCTTGCTTACCGGCCCTATCGACCAGCCTATTTTGGACCGAGCGGTTGGCGGCAAAGCCGTGGCGGCACTACGCCGCCGATCTGGATCATCAACCCAGCCAACAATGTGGTGGAGAAAGTACCCCATGAGAATGCCACTGATGGCAACCCTATGTGGCTGGGGCAGTCGCTGTACTTTATATCCGATCGGGCTGACGGTGCTGCAAACCTGTTTGCGTACAGTAGCGATACCAAAGCCGTACGGCAGTTGACCCGCGAGAAGGTATGGGATGTTCGCAGCGCCAGCGCCTATGGTCAGCATATCGTCTATGAAGTCGGTGGATTGTTGAAGGAACTGGATGTTGCCAGCGGCCAGAGCCGGGATATCCCGGTGCATATCGCGCCACAGGCAGTACAAGCGCGTAGCCAATGGAAAGATGCGACCAAGAACATCACGTCGGCGCAGATATCACCGTCCGGCAAACGGGTATTGCTAAGCGCCCGAGGCGATATCTTTACGGTACCGGTTAAGGATGGTTCGACCCGGAACCTCACCGAGACTGCCGGCGTACGCGAATCCGATGGACTGTGGAGCCAGGATGGCCAGCGTGTGGCTTATCTGTCTGGCACCGGTGTGCAGCAGACCCTGATCGTGCGGGATCAGGCCGGCCTGGAAAGCCCACGCCAGTATGCACTCGGTAAGGAGGGGTACTTCACCCTGCTGGCGTGGTCACCCGACATGCAAACGATTATTTATGCCGACAACCACCTGAACTTGTATGCCTTTGCCCTGGATAAGGGACGCAGTAACCGTATCGACACAACGCTGCGCAGGCAGGCATTCAAAGTGTCGTTCTCGGTAGATAGCCGCTGGTTGGCTTATACGGCAACAGGCGAAAACTATTTCAGCCAGATCCGGGTATATGACTTCAATTCGGGCAAAAGCAGCAATGTTACCGACGGCTTGAGCCATGCCGATAACCCCGCCTTTGCGGCTAACGATTACCTTTATTTCACTGCGTCGACCAATTCAGGTACATCACAAGTATTCCTGGATATGTCGACGCAGGATCGGGTACGCCGTAGCGGTATTTATGCGGTGGTGCTGGCAGACAATGGCAAGTCTCCCTTGTGGCTAAAGAGTGGGGACGAGGAACTGCCGAAAAAAGGTAAGCCGGATAGTGAAGCCAGTGTCGATAAAAATGGTAAACAAGACAAGGAACAGGAAAAAACCAAGAAGCAGCCTAAGTCGGCAGGCATCGACTTCGAAGGCTTGCAGCAACGTATTGTCCCCTTGCCGCTTGCAGAGCGGGATTACGACTCATTGGCTGTTGCTGCTGATGGTGCACTGTTCTACTTGGAACGTCGCCCGGCGGCGGCAAGCAACGAACCGCCGAATACCGTTGAGGGGAACGATGCCACACTCTACCGCTTTGATTTCACTGAACGTGAAAGCAAGCCCTTGGCGAATCAGCTGGCCAGCTTTGCAATGAGTGCTGATGGCAAGAAGCTACTGCTCCAGTATGAGGGCGGCAGGCTGAGCACCGCTGAAGCAGCCATCAAAATGGATACCAAGTCGCTCAGTACCGGGCAGGTACGTATGCTGGTGAACCCTCGTGAAGAATGGCAGCACATCTTCGACGAAGCATGGTGGATGGAGCAGCAGTATTTCTATGACCCGAAGCTGCACGGCTTGGACTGGCAGGCAGTCTATGCGCGTTACCAGCCGTTGCTCAAACATGTGCAACGCCGCGAGGACCTGAACGAACTCCTGGTGGAAATGATAGGCGAGCTGCAGGTTGGCCATAACCGGCTGATGGGGGGCGATGTACACCAGGAACCGCCGACTCGGGTTGGGTTGCTAGGGGCCGACTTCAGTGTGGAAAATGGCCAATACCGCATCAAGACCCTGCATCGTGGTGACCGTTGGAACCCATTCCTGAAAGCTCCGTTGGCAGTGCCGGGCTTGGGGGTGAAGGAAGGGGACTATCTGCTTGCCGTGAATGGCAGGAAGCTGGATGCCACCCAGAATCTGTATGCCTTGCTCGACAATACGGTCGACAAGCAAACGGTGCTGCGCATCGCGTCGGACCCGACTGGCAAAGGCGCGCGTAATGTGACAGTTGAACCCATCGCCAATGAAGGAGCACTACGGCTTTGGTCCTGGGTGGAACGAAACCGCCAGTATGTGGACGCCAAAACCGGTGGCAAGGTGGCCTATGTGTACCTGCCCGATACTGCAGATGAAGGTTTCAAGTACTTCAACCGTATGTTCTTTGCGCAGGTCGACAAACAAGCTGTCATTCTGGATGACCGGCGCAATAGCGGCGGACAGGCTGCCAATTATGTGATCGATGTGCTGACGCGGCCCTACCTCGCCGGTTGGAAAGATCGGGATGGCTTGGTATTCGAAACACCAGGAGGTGCCATCTATGG
Source organism: Chitinimonas violaceus (assembly GCF_052601015.1). NCBI lineage: Bacteria > Pseudomonadati > Pseudomonadota > Betaproteobacteria > Neisseriales > Chitinibacteraceae > Chitinimonas > Chitinimonas violaceus. The sequence goes on from NZ_JBQXDJ010000031.1 coordinate 32,089, forward strand.
TCCCAAAGCGATGCTGATCAACCAGGATGCTGGTTCGGGTGGCGATTTCCTACCCTATGCCTTCAAGCGTATGGGTCTCGGCCCCTTGATTGGTACGCGCACCTGGGGTGGTTTGATCGGTATCTCGGCCAACCCGAATCTGATTGATGGCGGCATGTTGACGGTGCCTTATTTTCGCTTCTTTACGCCAGAGCGCGAGTGGCGGATAGAAAACGAAGGCGTTGCACCCGACATCGAGGTGGAACTGGAACCCGACGCGGTTAACCAGGGCCGTGATACGCAGCTGGATACAGCAATTCAGGTGGTCATGGAGAAGCTCAAGCAGCAAAAAACAATGCAACGGGGAATAGCGCCAGCCATGCCGACGAGCCTGGGGAAGTAACCACTGGCCAGCTACAAAGCCGTAACGCAACCGTTACGGCTTTGTTTTTGGTCATGATTCAGGTGAACCGCCCGACATATCGGTTGTCACTTCCGTAGTCTTTATTAACCAGTATTCAGGTTGTTGTATTAATAAAGACATATTTCTTTAATAAACATGGGAGCTCTATTTGAATTGATCATTCAAATTTAACCACGCCATTAATTAATTTAAACGCCATAAACTAAATGTAGTTGACTAATCCAGTCTGATTACTACAGTACCCACGAAGTATCTCAACGCCTCAATAAATGTCACTTCTATCAGTCATTTGATTGACCGGGTGCTCTCCTCTGCAGGTCTTCCTTGTCATTGCTGTTTTCATCGTGGTTTTTTCCTGGAGAAACAAAATGAACGCAGAAACACAGGCGCTGTCAGGCATCGCTACCTTTGAAGTCAAGTTTGATGCCGGCTCTTCGGTGACCTCGAAAAAGATCTACGCAAATGGGCGAATGCAAGCCCGTGTACTGGTCATGATCCGGGGGAAGGATGCGCAAGGTAACGAAGTGGCGCTTGATGCCGCTACCCTCGGTAAGATCAAGCTGATCCGTTATAACGGAGGGGATGATCTGCAAGGTGGATGGAGTGCTTCCAAAACCGAGAACAACTATGAGCATGAATTTCCGAGCATGGCCTCCAGAGAGGCCGATCTTCAAGAGTTTGGCGCCAAACATGCTGAAGAGGAGATCGAGGTCGTACAGGATCAAATGGTTGGTGAAGCAGTAAGTGGTAATGCAACGGGTAACCGGGAGGCACGCATAGAACCGCAGCGCATGGACTTTTGGGTGACTTCATCCAGCACCGGTACCCTGCAAATTGCAGCTGCTGTCACCTTACCGAATGGCACCGTTGTCAAAACCAACAATAGTGGTGGGCCAGGGGGGAGTTTCAACAGCAGCGTCACGTTGGAAGGAAAATCTCCTGAGACTTATTCGATCGAAGCATTCAAATTCGACGAGGTGCTTAAACAAGGCACTACAGATACCGAATACCGTACCTACAACTACTACATCGGTTTGTTCCCCGGTGGCAGGCAGACCAGGCTGGTTAAATGGTTTCACGCCAATGGTGGCACTGGCGATGCACAGTACCACTTCTATGGCTCCGGCAAGGTGGATTACTGGCATACCATCGCATTGGGTGGCTGGCTGAACCAGGCGGGCCGGTCCAAGTGGGAGCTGAATACTTCCAGTGGGCGCTATGTCAGCGTGCCCGTCAACGACCGTAGTGGTGAGATTACCGTTACCCAGTTCATCAATAGAAAGAATTGGTACCTGACTGCCGTCAAAACCGGCAACTTCGACTTCAGTGTCCACGACCTTTACGGTACCGAGCATAAGCTGCGTATCCGGACCGTGATATCAGATCGCGCTTTTATTCTCGAGAAGCGCTAGCCGCTTAAAACCTGTTCACGAACAGTCACGAGCAGCGGTCAGCAGGGTACAGAAGCCCTGGTTACAGCTGTGCAACAGGACCGTGAGCAGATTCTGAGACAAGGTAATACAGGGTGGGGGGTTACCCCATCCCGCGTCTTGCCATCGTTTGATCCCCCATACGTCGTGGAGCACTGCTATGCAAAACAATGCCGCAGGGAACATTTATTCAAACGCATTCAACTTCAGCAGCTTTGTTACAACCGGAGTGGACCCAAGGACGGGCCTGTATACCTGTTCGTTGTCGCTCGGCGAAATTCAGTCTGCTGCTTTGAATGGGCCCACCTTGCCTGTTGCGCTGTCGTTCAATCCTCTGGGCGGTGACGATGCCGGCCTGGGGATCGGCTGGTCGATTGCGCTGACGCGTTATGACCGTATTGCCAAAGTGTTCACATTGAGTACGGGTGAACGTTTCAAGGCAGTTGAGACGTCGGATGGGCTCCGTCTAACAGACCAGAAACTGAATTTCTTCCGGGTCCAGAAGCATGCAACAGGTTATCGGGTCATACACAAAAACGGCACCATCGAAGAGCTATCGTTTCAGGCCGGTAGCCACATAGCGCTACCGGTTCGTGTTGTGGCTGCCAATGGTGTGGCCATTTCCTTGGGCTACACGCAGTATGGTGGGCAGCCGGCCCTTGCTGATATCAAAGATCACCAACGCACGCTTTTAACCATTGATCGTACGAGCATAAGCAATGTGACGATTACCCTGTATCCGGGCAGCGCTAGCCAAGCGGTGTTCCGGATGGGGTTGAACAATCAATTGGTGACAATGCTCAACTTGCCCGACAACGCCGGCCAGTGGGCATTCCAGTATGAAATACGTGGCGGATGCCAGGTAATCACACGTGTCCAGTCGCCTGCGGGGGCGTTGGAAACCCTGCAATACAAGGAGGATGGCCATCAGCTTCCACCTGGTGCGCCAGTCAACCACCTGCCGTATGTGATTTCGCATATCGTCGCGCCGGGGCAGGGTCAGCCCTCAATGGAGAAGCGCTATCAATATTCCGACCGCAACTTTCTTGGATTTGGCGCACTGAGCAGTTGGTCCAATGATGGCGACAACCTGTACCTGATCAATACGCAGTATGAATACACCTCAACTGAGCACACCTATCTGGATGGTAAAAGTTTCATTTTCACGGTGCGCACGTATAACCACTTCCATCTCCAGACAGCAGAGGTTACCCGGTGCGGCACCACTGAAAAGTCGACACTGACGACCTACCCGCTGATACCTGGCAAGCACTTCAATGATCAGCCTGCACAATGTCAGCTCCCTAGGCAACGCACTGTTCAGTATCGCGATGAGACCGCGCGTGAACCGCGCAAAGACGTACTGCAGACTGAATTCGACGAATACGGCAATCTGCTGAAACAGATCGAAGAGACGGGCATCACCACCGAGCACACCTACTATCCGGCGACTGGTGGAACGGGTTGTCCTGCGGACCCATTCGGATTTGTCCGCTCGCTTAAGCTGACCCGGACTTTGCCTGCTGCAACTGGTGATCTGACACCGGCACCAGCCAAGGAAACACGCTACCAGTACCAACAGCTGCAAGCCTTGAACGGGCAGGGAGTGCATCTGGTCAGAACTCGCCAGGAGACCTACGAGCTACAGGTTGCACAAACGGTTCCGCTGACGGTTGTTTGCTACCAATACTTGCAAGCGCCGACGGATGCGGCGATGCATGGCCGGTTGCTTCAGCATCAACTGACCCTGAAAGGCTCCGGTGGTGACTATTCCACGACGACGCAACACAGCTACTTGGTTGCTCAGGATGAACTGACGTTGACTGCGACCTTGACTGGTTATGATGGCCAGACCTCGACGCAATGCCGTACCGTCTCTGCGCTGAATGGGCTTGAGCGTGAGGTGCAAAATGCGGATGGTATGCACCTTACCTATCGCCATGACGCGTTGGGACGGATTGTTACGGAAGTCTCCGCACCCGGTACGGCCTATGAGGCTGCTCGACGCTACGTCTACACAACTGCAACCGATAGTGCGCCGGCACAGATGACGACTACGGACGTCAACGGTACCCAGGTCCGTCATGAATACGATGGGTTAGGACGTGTCGTCCGGGTATTGCGAGAAGATATCGACTCCGGTGGGCAGGCGGCGGGTACATGGCGGTTGACGGAGGAAACACAACACAACGCCCTGGGTCAGGTCAGCCAGGTGACCGAAATTGATTGGATCGAGGGGACCGCGATCAGGGTCGGCCGGCAGCTGACTTACGATGGTTGGGGGAACCCATTAAGCACGCTTCACGACAACGGCGTGAGGGAGTATGCCGAGGTTGACCCTATCGGACGTTCAGTTACACATTGGTTGGCCGGCCAGGGTAAGACGGCGACACGCCACAATGTATTTGATAAGCCTGTTGAGGTTACGCGTCTAGACCTGCAGGGCAAGACCGTCAGCAAAACCCTTTATGCCTATGATGGGTTTGGCCGGACTATCAAGCAGGTTGATGCCGCAGGCAACGAAACTCGTTATACGTATGATGCATTCGACAGGCTCACATCGACCCGTCTACCGGATGGGATCGAGGTTGAAAGTACCTATGCCATGCATACCATGGAGGCACAACCGGTCTTGATTCGGTTGGATGGCAGTGTAGCGGGTGAGCAAACCTTTGATGGCTTGGGTCGGTTGATTGCACGTACCGTCGGCGGTCGGCGGCATACCTTTCAATATCAGGGCAGTGCGCCGAAACCGGCTAGGCAACAGACACCACAGGGAGTCACGATCGACTACCAATACCAACCCGATCTGGAGTTTGCCTTAACGCGGCGAACAACAGCGGGGCTGGATGACAGCTTCCAATACCAAACCAGAAGTGCACAGCTGACAGAATCGATTGCTGAAGGGCAGACCAGGCGACGCGAGTATTACCCTTCAGGTCTGTTGAGAGCCGAGCATGTGGATGCGCTAGGGAAGCTGGCTACCAGCCATTATCGCTATTCCCTGGGCGGCAAGCCCCTTGGCTATACCGGCATTGCTGGCGATGAGCAGGTCACGGGCTACGACAGTTATGGACGGCCTGCGAGTTACCAGGCAGGCAGCCTTCGCACCACTGTCGCTTATGATGCGCATAGCAGACCATCCAAAGTGCAGGTCAAGGACCAGGCAACGGATCTGATGTTGACGACTAGCTTGCAGTACGACGATTTCGGTCGTGAGGTGCAACGAGTCATTGAAGTCCCCAGGCAAGCAACACAGACCCTGACCCTGGAATACACATCGACCGATAAGCTGGCACGACGGTTACTGAAGTCAGGTAATACGATCGAACGGGATGAAACCTTCGACTATGACACGCGGGGGCGGTTGGTTTCCTACCAGTGCCTGGGGCAATCGCAACCAACCGATAGCGCAGGTAAAAAAATCCTTCGCCAGGTTTTTGTCTTCGATGCGTGGGACAACATTGTCCGTATGGAGACCGAATTTCCAGGTGGCAGGAATATTGCAAGCTTTGCCTATGCTGCCGAAGATCCAACGCAATTGACGAGCGTGAGCAACTCCCATGCGGATTATCCAGTTTCGGTGCAATTCAGCTACGACGCAGCGGGCAATCTGCTGAATGACGAGCATGGGCGGCAACTTCGCTATGACACGCTGGGGCGTTTGCAGGAAGTCGTCGCAGGTAATGCTGACGTCTGCCGATATGGTTACGATGCAAACGATGCATTGGTAGTCCAATCCTTGGCAGATGGAACAGCCAGGCATCTGTATTACCGAGATGAGCGCATCGCTCATGAACGTGTGGGCAAAGACCTGGTCAGCGTTTTGCAGCTGGCGGATCAATGTCTGGCGCAACGCAATGACTCTAATGCCTCTCAAACATTGCTGCTCGGTACGGATCGCCAGCAGTCAGTCCTGAGCGTGGTTGGCAGCACTGGACGGCAACTTCTCGCTTATACGCCTTATGGCGATCAGCCGTCAGCATCCAGCTTGTCTTTGTTATTGGGCTTCAATGGGGAACGTATTGATCCGGTAACCGGGTGGTACTTACTGGGTAATGGTTATCGTGCCTACAACCCGGGTTTGATGCGCTTTCATAGCCCGGATAGCTGGAGTCCGTTTGAAGGCGGTGGGCTCAATCCCTATGCCTATTGTCAGGGGGACCCAATCAACTTCGTTGACCCCACGGGACATCTTAATTGGAAAGCGATTCTGGGCATCGTACTGGGTGCTGTAGGCATTGTTGTTGCGGTGGCGTCCTTGGGTACCGGTGCGGCTATCTCGGCGGGTCTGATTTCAGCAGGCGCAGGCCTGACGGCGTTCGCGGCTACCGGTTATGTATCGGCAGGGTTGGCGTTGGCGGGCATCGCTGCGGGCGCAACGGGCATTGCCTCTGCGGCCTTGTCGGAAAAAGATCCTCATACGTCGAATATCTTAGGGTGGGTGTCGCTTGGCCTTGGCGTTGGTTCATCAGTGTTGGGTGGTCTCAGCGCAGGTATCGGTTCTGGCATCAGTACAACGACCCGGGTATGGGCCGCTGGCATGGCAACATCTGGGTTGTTGGCTGGTGGTGCGGATGCAGCATCCAAGTTGTTGGTGGATGTCAGCCCGCTGGCATCGGAAATCCTGAGCTGGGTTTCACTTGGGTTGGGGGCGGGGGCCTTGGTGGTAGGTGGGGCTACGACGATTCGGCAGGGCCGTGTGAGTGGTCAGTACACTGCTGGCCACTTTCCCGACGCAGGTACCAGTATGGGCCATGCCGGCACTTACCGGCCGCGCTCTAACAGCGCTCCTGCGGTACGCGGCTTACCAACTGAAGCGGGTGCGACGGTAAGTCAACTTTTTGGCGCAGTGAGGCAGATTGCATCTGCGCCACCTACCGAGTTTCGTCGAATCAGAAGCCTGTCATTTGGCTAAAATCCAAGCGTTAGCAACAAAACCGCAACGTAACCGTTGCGGTTTTGTATATGGTTAACCCTGTGTTACCCCAGCTCATTGCACAGACAACCAATGTTCATTGTGGGAAAAACTTTCCACCAGGAAGTCCAGCATGGTGCGCAGGGTTGCTGGCATTTGCTTGCGTGAGGCAAATACACCATGAATACCCATTTGGGCTGGTTGATAATCTGGCAACAGAGCGATCAACTGCCCTGACTGAATCAAGGGCATTGCGGAATAGGCAGGTTGCAGCGTGATGCCGGCACCACTGAGCGCCGCTTCCAGCAGAACGGTAGATTCGTTGGCGCTGAGGTTGCCGCTGACGGGTACCGATACCGGTTCATTGTGATGGGTGAAATCCCAAAGGCTTTTGCCGAAATAGGAGTAGGTCAGACAGTTGTGTTGGGCAAGCTGTTCGGCATGCTTGGGTGAGCCGTGTTCATTTAAATAACCAGCGGATGCGCAGACTACAGAACGGCAAGTTGCGAGTTTGCGGGCAATCAGGTTTGGATCGAGTTGATTGGTGATGCGGATGGCAAGGTCGACACGTTCCTCCACCAGGTTCACGGTTCGGTCTACCAACCATAGGTCGACTGCGGTAGCGGGATAACGCTTTACATAGGTAGTGACAACACGAGCCAGGAAGGCTTGCCCCAGCGACATGCTGCAGGTCAGGCGCAGCATGCCTTTGGGGGCATCCTCCGGGGTGATCACCTGGGACTGGATATCATCGGCAATGCCGAGTAACTGCCGGCATCTGGGCAGTGTTTCGTTGCCGGCATCTGTCAGGCTGAGTCTACGGGTCGTTCGGTGTAACAGTCGTGCGCCTACCCAGTTTTCTACTTCCGCCAGATAGCGCGACACCATGGCTCGCGACATATCGAGTCTATCCGCTGCTGCAGATAGCGACCCACGGTCCACGACTTCCACGAATACCCTCATCGCAGTCAGGCGATCCATGATTGGCTCGATTTGTGCAATAAACTAGCCCTAATTATGCGGTTTATTTGGCTGATATACGCAACTAATATGCAGGCACTAACTGTTCACCCACTGATTGGAGCCTCCCATGTTTCGCCAAGCCTACTTAAAGACTACCCTGACTACCGCGCTTTCGCTGCTTGCTTTGACTGCATCGCAAAGTGCATTGGCTGCCTCGACTGACCTTGATATGACGGTATACAACCCCGGTGAAGCCGCTATCTTCCCGGTATCGTCTGAGCTGATTGTCGGTAAGAAGGAGGCGATACTGATTGACGCCCAATTCTCAACGGCCGATGGCGCCAAGCTGGTTGAAAAGATCAAGCAAAGCGGCAAGAAGCTCACCACCATCTACATCAGTCATGGTGATCCAGACTTCTACTTTGGTCTTGAACCGCTGCGCGCTGCTTTTCCTGACGCACGCATCATTGCAACCCAACCTACTATCGACCATATCCGTCATTCCATGAAGGGCAAATTGGCGTTCTGGGGGCCCAAACTGGGCGCAAATGCACCTAAGCAGCTTTATGTGCCATCACCGCTCAAAGGTAACAACTTGAGCCTGGAAGGCAAAAAGTTGGAGGTGATCGGTTTGAATGGCCCGAATACCGAAATGTCGTTTGTCTGGATTCCTGCGCTAAAAGCCGTAGTAGGTGGTGTACCGGTGGTAGGTAACAGCCATGTCTGGATGGCCGATGCGCAAACCAAACAGGCCCGTGCGGACTGGTTGAAGACCTTGCAGAAGATCGAAGACCTGAAGCCGGAAGTTGTCGTGCCTGGTCACTTCACCAAAGATGCGCCGCAGACATTGGAATCCGTCCGGTTTACCCGTGACTACATCCAGACGTTTGAGCGTGAAATGGCCAAGGCAAAGAACTCAGGCGAACTGATTGCCGCCATGAAACAGCAGTATCCGCAGTTGGAGGACCTATCGAGCCTGGAGCTGAGCGCCAAAGTGGCAATGGGTGAGATGAAGTGGCCGGCGGAATAAGCTTGCTCTGACTGTGCAGCAAGGTTGGAATAAATAGCCCGCATGCGGGCTATTTATTTTTCAACGGCAGAATTACATCTGCTTGAACAGATGATTGAAGCTGCGGCTTACTTCCAGCTTTTCGTCGCTGCCCCTCACATGAACAATCTGTTGGCCTCGAAAATCCCGGCTGATTTCCTTCACTGCATCGACCTTGACCAGGGTAGCGCGGTGGATTTGCCAGAATTCGTCGGGGTCCAGCTCCTCGACCAGCTCTTTGATGGGTTTGCGTATCAACGCTTCAAAGCTTTCGGTCTGTACCCGGGTGTATTTGTCCTCGGCTCGGAAAAACAGGATGTCGCTGGTGGGAATCATCCGGATGCTATTGCCCACGCTGGCCTGTACCCAACGCAGGTATTCACGCGGTTTGAGATCGGATCCGCCAAGACGCTGTGACAGTTGGGCCAGCAGATCCTCCATGGGGTGGGGGGTAGCATGCAGCCGGTCGCGCAGGCGCTGACAGGTCTGGGCAACGCGTTCGGGGTCGGCCGGCTTGAGCAGATAATCGACCGCGCCTTGCTCGAAGGCGCTGATGGCGTATTGGTCGTAGGCTGTGACAAACACCACATGAACCTGGCCTGCAAGGGCTTTGGCAGCTGCAATACCATCCATTTCCGGCATGCGGATATCGAGGAAGACGATATCGGGCTCTTGGCTGCGCGCCATCGCCACAGCTTCGCGGCCGTTGCTGGCTTCGCCGACGATGACGAGTTCTGGCCAAGCCGTTTTGAGGCGTGCAGTAATCTGCTCACGCATCAGGCGTTCATCGTCTGCAATGATGGCGGTGGGGGAGGGTTTATGGCTCATGCTGGCGATGGTTGTTGGGTAGCATCGGTATGAAGGGGTACAACCTCATACGGTACTTTGATGGTGGCAAGGGTACCGCCTTCCGGTGGTACGCTGATGATCAGCTCCGCACGACCGTTATAGAGTACCTTCAGGCGTTCGCGGATATTAGCCAGTCCGACGCCGCCACCGCCCTTGGGCATGAAGCCCATGCCGGTATCGAGTACGTGTACGGCCAACAGGCCATCGACAATTTCTGCACTGATTTCCAGTCGGCCGCCTTCAGCTTTTGGTTCCAGACCGTGCTTGATCGCATTTTCTACCAGCGTTTGTAGCATCAGCGAGGGAAAGACAGCAGACTTCAGTCCTTCCGGCACGGTGATTTTGGTTTGCAGCCGCTCTTCCATCCGCACTGCCATGATCTCTAGGAACGCGCTCGACAAATCGGCTTGTTGCCCAAGGGACGGCCTGTTGCCTGCTCGCATCTGCGGCATGGCGGAGCGAAGGTAGCGGATCAGGCTCTGCTGCATCTTGGAGGCGCGCGGTGGGTCGGTCTGGATAAGCTGGTCGATACTGGCAAGCGTGTTGAACAGAAAATGCGGCTCAATCTGGGCCTGCAGCGCCTCCATGCGAGCCTCAAGCACCATGCGCTCCAGTGTTTCAGTTTCTGCCCGCTCGGTAGCCTGGGTGGCGGTAAGCTCGGCTTTACGCTTGCCCCCGGCCAGAATCTTGACGATGAAGGAGGCGATGATCAGCAGGAAGATGAAATCGTCTGCGCCAAACGGCCCGCCCAGAATAAGCACCAGCAGCGAGATAATCAGCAGTGTTTTCCAGGGTACAACAGCCAGCCAGTCGAAAAAACGCCACCATAAAACCACGGCACCGTCACGCATCATACGTAAGGTCTGCTTGGTGTCTGGCGGCGAAGCGGGCTTGCTTGGGTCTTGGTCATCCGGCGCGGTATTGTGGCTGGGCTGATCGGTATTCATAGGGCTCGTCCTTGCGCTAACTTATCATGCACCAAGCTTATGGGCAGGAAACGTAGTCCTCCATTATGCAGGGATGCAATGCGCTTTGAGGGGGATGAAATGCCTGAAAACAAGATGTTTGGCGTAATGGATATACCTCATTCTTCACGGGCCGGCGCCAGCACACACCGATTACCATTGGTTTCCATTGGGGTGACGATGCCCGCCTGTTCCATCTGGTCGATCAACCGTGCTGCGCGGTTATACCCGATGCGCAGTTCGCGCTGCACTGACGAAATGGAGGCTTTACGCGTGCGGATGACGAAGGCGACGGCTTTGTCGTACATCTCGTCGCTTTCTCCGTCGCCACCGCTTCCGCTCAGGCCGAACTCACCGCCCCCCGAACTTTCACCGCCCATGCCTTCCACTTGCCCGGTGAGGATGCCCTCAATGTAATTCGGCTCGCCTTGCGACTTGAGGAATTCGACGACGGCGTGGACTTCTTCATCGGCCACGAATGCGCCGTGGATACGCTGCGGGTAGCCAGTACCGGGTGGTAGGAAGAGCCCATCACCCTGGCCGAGCAGACTTTCTGCACCCATCTGGTCGAGAATGGTACGGGAGTCGATCTTGCTTGATACCTGAAATGCGCAGCGGGTAGGGATGTTGGCTTTGATCAGACCGGTGATGACGTCCACCGACGGACGTTGTGTCGCCAGAATCAGATGTATACCGGCGGCTCGGGCTTTCTGCGCCAAGCGGGCGATAAGCTGCTCGATCTGCTTACCAGCTACCATCATCAGGTCGGCCAATTCATCGATCAGCACCACAATCAGCGGTAACGGTTCAAGTGGCTCGGGGCTGTCCGGCGTCAGGCTGAAGGGATTGGTCAATTTCTCGCCGCGTTTGGCGGCTTCCTTCACCTTGGCGTTGAAGCCCGCAAGGTTACGCACGCCCATGGCGCTCATCAGCCGGTAGCGTTTCTCCATTTCCGCCACACACCAGTTGAGCGCGTTGGCGGCATGCTTCATATCGGTGACCACCGGGGCCAGCAGATGGGGAATACCTTCGTAGATCGAGAGCTCCAGCATTTTCGGGTCGACCATGATCAACCGCACTTCCTCGGGCGTGGCCTTGTAGAGGAAGGAGAGAATGATGGCATTCATGGCCACGGACTTACCCGACCCGGTCGTACCGGCTACCAGCATATGCGGCGCCTTGGCGAGGTCAGTCACTACCGGTTTGCCGGAGATATCCTTACCCATGGCCATGCTCAAGAGCGATGACGAATCGTGATAAGCCTGGGAGCCGAGGATCTCGGACAGGCGAACGATCTGCCGCTTCGGGTTGGGTAGCTCCAGGCCCATATAGGTCTTGCCTGGAATGGTCTCCACCACCCGTATGCTGACGAGTGACAGGGCACGCGCCAAGTCCTTCATCAGATTCACGATCTGCGAGCCCTTTACCCCTACAGCCGGCTCTACTTCGTAACGGGTGATCACCGGGCCTGGGTAGGCTGCAACCACCTTGACCTCTACGCCAAACTCAGCCAGCTTGCGTTCGATCAGGCGTGAAGTGAATTCGATGGTTTCGTGGCTGACGACTTCCTGCATGGGTGGCGGTGGCGACAGCAAGGTGATGCTGGGCAGCTCGCTGCTACTGCTGGTAATCAGTGCGGGCGTCTTCTTGCTGACGGTCTTTTGCTTGGCATGTACGGAGGCGTTGTTTGCCACTTCTTCTTCCCAGGGCGGGAGTTCCTCCTTGGCAAACAATGAGGGTTGGGCCGCCGCGAGTTTGATTTTTTCCTGATTCTTTTGTTCTTGCTCTATTTCCCGGAGCACCGCCTTGGAAGGGGGAATCTCCAAGGTGGGTTCTTCAATACGTATAGCCGGTGCGTCATCGAACCGTTTCTTCTCCACGGTTACACGTTGTTCACGGGCCTGGGCGGCCGAAGCGCCGATTTTCCGGTCCTGTTGGGCTTGCCAGCGGTTGAAAACAGCCATCGCTTTGTCTTCGACCCAGCCGCCGACTTTTTCCATCAGCTCCAGCCAGGAGATACCGACAAACAGCGATAGGCCGATACCCAAGCCGGCGATCAATACCAAGGTCGCACCGATAAAGCCCACGCCATGAAAAAGCCAGCTGCCCAGGGCGAACCCCAGGATGCCGCCCGGCTTATCGGGCAGCGCCCAACCGAGCCCATGCAGACGCAACGCTTCCATGCTGCTGCTGGAGAGCAGCAATAGCAGGTATCCACTGACAGCAACCGTTGCCAGACGATGGTTCTGTTGGATTTTTTCGAGCCGTCGATAGCCCCACAGGATTGCAGCGATGCAGAATACGACCCACCACCAGGCGGAGAAGCCAAATACGGCGAGCAGAACATCAGCCAGCCAGGCGCCGAAGTTTCCACCCTTGTTATGTACGGATATCTGGGTTGCTGTATGCGACCAGCCGGGGTCCGAAGGGTTGTAACTGGCAAGAATGATGACCAGATAGATGCCTGCAACCACGGCGGCAAGCCACCAGCTTTCACGCAATATAGTAGTAAGCTGTGGTGGCAGCGGGTTGGATGTGCGAGCGGAACGCTTGGGTTCATTCTTGGGACGGCGTGAGAAGAACATGGCAACGCTTGAAAGGAGAATTGGCTTGATTATACCCACTGCATAAAGCCTGTCCGTGAACTTGCTGCATTGCAGTAATCACGATATAGGCACCGGGTGTAACACTGTGCAAACAGGAACTTGAACGACAGATTAAAGCCAGTAAGGGGTAGGGGCAAACCCGGGATAACGGAAAAATCCGTTGCAATGGCTTGTATGCCTTCCCCAATGCGGTACTCACTCCAAAAAACGTTTTTGCCAGCCCAGGTATAGCCGGTAGATGTGATCCTTCATGGCCTCGGCTGAGTCGAAATGAATCGGGTCGATCGGCTCGAAAACATGATAGTCGGCACGAGGATTCTGCGAGGTGGCAATCTGCCACAGTTTTTCCAGCAGATGCTCATCACCCCATTCAAAGGTCGCCTGTGCCTGGTAATGCAAAAAGACCGGCAAAATCGGCACGCCACTTTCATAGCTGGCGATAAACGCGCCATTGAAGAAACGCCCAGCCAGCCGTCGGCCTTTGCAGCCGCCCTCTGGATAAAGCGCGAGGTTGCTGCCACTACGGGCGGTATCGACCAAGGCCTGCGTAGCGGCTTTGCGTGAATCGGAAGACTCGCGTTTGACGAACAGGGTGCCGGAGGCCACAGCCACTCTACCCACAATCCACCAGTCAGCCACTTCGGCTTTGGCAAGGGAACGGACCGGAAACAAAGCGGGGATGCCGATGTCTTCGAAGATGGAAGGGTGATTGGCGATCAACACATAGCGTTGTGGGAGATTGCCCCTGTAGTGCTGGTGCAATCGCAGGTCCACCCCCAGTGCCCGTACAAAGCTGCGGCACCATGTGCGAAAGGGGATTGGGTAGACGCGTTTTACTAAGACAGCTGGCAGCTGTGCCAGCGCGAGCATGAAGACCGTAAAAAGCGCCAGCTCTACTATTGCCAAAAGGCGCCAGAGCAGTTTGAGCAGCGCAATCATCGCGGCGGGAGTCCTGTTGATTGCTTGAAAGGGCAGTTCAGTACAACTGAGCTAAGTACATCAACCCGGTTCGGGGTAACTGTGGCACAAAACGATCAAGCCAGGAATCCACGCAGTTTGTTCTCGATAATGCGCGGGTTTTCGCCCTGGGCAATGCCGATCAGACCTTCCATGACCATGTCGCGACGCCTTATCTCTGCAGCTATCAGCTGTTTGAGTTTGTTGCCGATGGGCAGGAACAACAGATTGGCGGAACCTACGCCGTAAATCGTCGCTACAAAAGCCACGGCTATGCCCGACCCAAGTTTGCTGGGCTCGGTGAGATTTTCCATCACATGAATGAGCCCCATCACCGCACCGAGAATACCGATGGTGGGTGCATAGCCACCTGCGGAATCCCATATTCGGGCTGCAGCACGGTGTTTATCCTCATAGCTGCCGATTTCCAGCTCCATGGCATGGCGTATCGCTTCTGGCTCTGCGCCATCAACCAGCAGCTGAAGGGCCCGCTTCACAAACGGGTCCTTTTCGGCCATCGCGGGGGTTTCCAAGGCCAGAAGACCGCCACGGCGGGCTGTGTTGCTCCAGTGCACGATGGTTCTGACCCAGGAATCCATCTCGATTTGCGGCGAGACCAGAATCCACTTCAGCATGCGTACGCCCATTACAAAGCTCGCTAGTTGGCTTTGCAGCAACACTGCGCCCAGGGTGCCGCCGATGACGATCAGGAAGGCGGTGCCTTGTATGAGCGAGGTGACCTTGCCGCCTTCAAGTATTTGACCGCCAATAATGGCGGCAATGCTGAGCAACAGGCCGATCAGGCTTAATCTGTCCATGGGTATGGGCAATCATCCATCTTTTTGGCGAACTCGCCGGGTTTATAGCAGATTTCCCTGCGTGGGCACGGGCTTGCACAGCAGGTGTGGATTATTTGTCTGTCCAATCCCGTAGTTTTGCGCGTAAACGGGTTACTGCCTGGCTATGCAACTGACTGACGCGGGACTCGGTAACATGTAATACCGCGCCGATTTCCTTCAGGTTGAGTTCCTGTTCGTAGTAAAGCGCCATCACCATCTTTTCCCGCTCGGGCAATTCGCTGATGCCTGCAATCAATACTCGGCGAAAATCACTGTCATCCAATTCATGCAACGGGTCGGCATCCTGGTCGGTTGCCATCGAGTCGAGTGCGTTACGGCCTTCTTCCTCCGCGTCGGTGTCATCGTAATAAATCAGCTGGTGGCCGCGGCAGTCAGCCAGCAGTTCCTGATAGGCGCTGAGGGAGAGGCCCATTTCCGCGGCGACTTCCGTCTCAGTCGGCGCATGGCCAAGGCTGTGCCCCAGTTTGACGAGCGCTGCCTCAATATCGCGTGCCGAACGACGCAACTGGCGTGGCAGCCAGTCTGTCTCGCGTAATTCATCCAGCATGGCACCGCGTATGCGCTGAGTGGCAAAGGTTTCAAACTGCACGCCGGCGTCAGGGTCGAAATTACGTGCTGCCTCCATCAAGCCGATCAAGCCCGCCTGGATCAGGTCGTCCACCTCTACGCTCGCAGGTAGCCGCGCCACCATATGGTAGGCGAGCTTCTTGACCAGCGGCGCGTGGGCATTCACGCGTACCTCCACTGGGTCGGTTGCATGTTGCGTGTAGGCGCCTATGGCGCGGGAGGAGGGCATGCGCAAAGTCAAAAACGAGGAGAGTAGCCTTCTTTATGCGCCAGACCGGCGAGGATTACCAAGTTCTACGTTTAGTACTTGGCGCCCGGGTGTTGGACCCAGGTTAACAACCGCTACTCTGACTGGCAATTTCAGGGGCTTTTACCCGCGCAGTCTGTGTCCTGGCTGCTGCACTCAACCTACTCAAAGTCTGCTGCGCGTCGGCGATACAGCGTTGAAAACGCCCTCGGAATGCTCATTTACCTTAAGTAAACTCCGCTTCCTCGGCTGTTTCCGCCTTGTCTCGTCTTAGCTCGCGAGACTTTGAACTGAGGTAGCCTGAATTCCGTAGACACACCTGATTGGTAAACTTGAGCCAACAGGAGGCTGCGGTGAGTAAGAGAGAAACACAAAGCTATACGTCGGAATACCGAGCGGAAGCCATCAAGTTAGTGCT
>NZ_JBQXDJ010000032.1:0-47854 GCF_052601015.1 Chitinimonas violaceus
AAAGCCTTACGTTGCATCGGGTTGGCACGCGCCACCTTGAATCTGCACTGGAAGATTGCGGGGTACAACTTGCAACGCTTGTGCTATCTGAAGGTCGCTGGCGTGGTGGCCTTCTGATGCCAGGAATCTGTCTGGATTGGCTGGAAATGACCAATTCGGGAGAGAAAACGATGCAAGACGAGTGATAAGTTCCGGAACGAGCTGTCTGGAAGCAACGCAAGGTCGACTTACGCCGCTGTAATGTCAAAAAGTCGGGTTATTCGAGGTGCCCAAGTCTACTGCACATCGGCGATACTCAAGCGATACATGAGTCCTGCTCACGGTTGCGCAGTAGGATCCACTCACGCTTCACACATGGGCAACCCCGGCAAAGCCTCCCCCGCCAGCGCACGCGCCAATGCTGCATCGGCCTGTACCGTGTCGATGCCACGCTCGGTATACCAATCCGGCCGGTAATAACTGTGGGCATAGCGCTCGCCGCTATCGCACAGTATCGTCACGATCGAACCGGTTTGACCAGCAGCATGCATCTTATGCGCCGCCTGCAGCACTCCCACAAAGTTGGTCCCTGTCGACCCACCCACCCGCCGCCCCAGCTGGGTGCTGACATAACGCATGGCAGCAAGGCTCAACGCATCCGGCACCTTCAACATGGCATCAACACAGGTGGGGATAAAGCTCGCCTCCACGCGCGGCCGACCGATGCCTTCAATGCCTGAACCACAGGGCAATACCAAGCTGGTATCTGGCTTACCAGCCAATGCACTGCGGTAGTAATCGAAGAAGACTGAAACCTCTGGGTCGGCGCACAGAATACGGGTTGGATGCCGGCGATAACGTACATAGCGGCCCAATGTGGCGCTGGTACCACCCGTCCCCGGCCCACAAACCACCCAGGAAGGGATGGGGTGCGGTTCGTCTGCCATCTGTTTGAAAATAGATTCTGCAATATTGTTGTTGGCGCGCCAGTCGGTCGCGCGTTCAGCATAGGTGAACTGGTCCATGAAATGGCCACCGGTCTCGCTGGCCAGACGTGCCGATTCGGCATTGATGGCGCCCGGGTCATCCACCAGATGGCAACGACCGCCATAGAATTCGATGGCGGCAATCTTGTCCGGCGAGGTGGAAGCAGGCATCACAGCCACAAAAGGCAACCCCAACAACCGGGCGAAATAAGCCTCCGACACCGCAGTAGAACCACTGGAAGCCTCGATCACCGTACTTTGCTCATGCAGCCAGCCATTGGTCAGCGCATACAGAAACAAGGAACGGGCAAGGCGGTGCTTAAGGCTGCCCGTCGGGTGGCTCGACTCATCCTTGAAATACACCTCGATGCCCGGATAAGCCGGCAAAGCGAGTGGAATCAGATGCGTATCGGCTGAACGGTTGAAGTCGGCCTCGATTTTCTGGATGGCGGCGGCCACCCACTGACGCTGGGGCATGATGGTAGACGAAAGGATAGGGAACAAGTTTCGATCTTAGAAGGCATATGCCCACTTGGCGAATTGCCGCAAACCCGAGAATCGGCAGTTCAGCCACACTTGTTTGCCAATTACGCCCGCAAAACCACGGTTTGGGCCGTCTGCTCGCTACAATCGGCGTCAACCAATACCAACAACAGAGGATTTCGCATGCGTTTGAAACATGTCGCTATTGGTGGCGCCGTTGTCGCAGGATTGGCCGCCGTCGCGCTGACCAACACCTTATTCTTCCGTCCGTGGTCTATCAGGGTGTTTTTCGAACGCGTTGCGTTTGAGGAGTTACTGGAGTCCCCCCAAACCCTCTCGGATCTGCGCCTGTTTGAACCTTGGGGCATACGCCGCCACAATGCCTTGCTGGATGATGCAAGCGATACCCGATTCGACCGTCAACAGACCCGAGCCCGCCAAAACCTGAGTTCTTTGCTGGCTTACGACCGTACGAGCCTCCCCCCTTCGCAGCAATTGTCGTACGACACCCTGCGCTGGGCCCTGGAGCAACGCATGGCCGGAGCAGATTTTTCCTTGCACAATTACCCGGTCAATCAAATCTGGGGCGAGCAGATCAATATCATCAACTTTCTGGTCAGCACCCATCAGGTAAACGACGTCCGCGATGCAGAAGACTATCTTGCCCGTCTGCGCGCCGTGCCTGCAAAGCTTATTCAAGTTGAAGAAGCACAGGCCAACCGAGCCAAGAAAGGCATTGTCGCGCCCAACTTTGCGCTACAAAAAGCCGTCGATGGCATGCATGCCTTTCTGGATATGCCACCGGAACAAAACCCGCTCTATACAAGCTTTGCCGACAAGCTCAAGCAGACGAAACTCTCTGATGCCGACCAGAAGCAGTTATTGGCTGGCGTGAAAGACCTGCTGAATGCTCAGGTATACCCAGCTTATCAGCAGCTGGCAGATGCAACCGAAACTTTGGCGAAAACACATCCGCGTAACGATGGGGTTTGGTCATTGCCCAATGGGTCTGCTTATTACGCCTGGGTGCTGCGCGGTCATCTGACAACGAGTCTGTCTCCCGACGCCGTGCACCAGCTGGGCCTTGTGGAAGTCGCCCGTATCCAGAACGAGATGCGCGCCATTCTGAAGGCGACGGGCGAACAGGATGAGGATGTAGGGCAAGCCTTGGTACGACTTAACGACGACCCGCGTTTCCTTTACCCCGATACCGATGCAGGACGCGAACAGGTCATCACCGATTACAAGAAGATTCTGGCCGAAGCCCAGACATTGCTGCCCAAAGCATTTGGCCGACTCCCCGCAGCCAATCTCGACGTACAGCCCGTGCCCAAGCTCAGCGAGAAGACGGCCGCAGGCGCCTACTATGAAGCCGCCGCGCTCGATGGCAGCCGACCTGGCATCTTCTATGCCAATTTGCATGACATCAAGAGCAGCTCTCGCTGGAACATGCGTACGCTGGCTTACCACGAAGGGTTGCCTGGGCATCACTTGCAAACCGCGGTAGCGCGCGAACAAACCGATCTGCCCAGCTTCCGTCGTTTCAACTGGTATACCGCCTATGGTGAAGGTTGGGCGCTGTATGCCGAGAAGCTGGCTGATGAAATGGGCCTGCAAACCGACCCCTACGACAAACTGGGCCGCCTGCGCGCAGAACTCTTCCGCGCCGTACGGCTGGTCGTGGACACCGGCATGCATGCCAAGCGCTGGACGCGTGAGGAAGCAGTGGACTACATGATGCAGACCACCGGCATGAGCGAGGGCGATAGCGTAATCGAGATTGAGCGTTATCTGGTCGCCCCGGGCCAGGCCTGCGCCTACAAGATCGGCATGCTGAAAATCCTGGAGTTGCGCGAACGCGCCAAACAGCAATTGGGGCCGCGCTTCGATCAACGCATCTTCCACGACCTTGTGCTGCGTAATGGCCCATTGCCGTTGGACTTGCTCGAACGTGGGGTAAACGACTGGGTGGCGCAGGGTGGTAAAGCACTCACCAGCTGAGCCCTGCGTACCAAATCAAGACGCCTCTGACCGAGGCGTCTTATCCATTGAGTGTGACTTCCGTGACCGATCCGATCGCCCGCACCGAAAAGCAACGCTTCGTCATCCTCGACCTGTTGCGCTTTGCCGCTGCGTTGGCGGTCACGCTCTTTCATTTCGGTTTCCGTGGGTGGATAGAAGATGCCTCGGGCCACATCGTCTTCCCCTATGTCGCACCCATCGCAAAGTATGGTTATCTCGGTGTCGACGCCTTCTTTCTGATCAGCGGATTCGTGATCCTGCTTACCGCGCTGAATCGCAGCCCAAGCGGTTTTGTGGCATCGCGCATCACCCGGCTTTATCCGGCTTATTGGCTATGCGTCTGTGCAGCGTTCACGGGCTTTTACCTGATGGAAAGCCGAAATGACGGCCATGCCTGGCTGACTTTGCTCGCCAACCTGACTATGTTCCAGGAATTCCTGGGTGCTGAACATATCGACGGCATCTATTGGACCTTGGCGGTTGAACTGCGCTTCTATTTATTGATCTTCATCGTGCTGTTGCTAGGCCAGATGCGCCGCATCGAATACTTTTTGTGGCTTTGGCTGGGTGGTTTGCTGCTTATCGACCTGCATGTCGTCAGCAGCCCGCAGTGGCTGGACGAAGCGTTGTTACGCCCGTGGGCGCATTACTTCATTGCAGGTGCTGCCTTCTATCTGGTCTGGCTGCATGGGCTGCGTTGGCACCGTTGGCTGCTGCTGGGTTTATGCGCCTTACGGGCTGTTCAACATGCCTATTGGTATATGTTGCTGAAGGTAAAACTGACTGCGGTACCGATGGACAGGTGGGTGGTGTGCGCCGTGGTGCTCGCCTTGTTTGCGCTGTTCATGGCGATTGCGCTGCGTAAGCTGCCTGCAATCAAGTTGGGCCGCCTGGCTAGCGTCGGCGCCCTCACCTACCCGCTGTATCTGGTCCACGAATTGCTGGGCAAGCTGCTGCTGTTCGGCAAACTCGATGAACGCTTTGCGAGCCTGCAGTTGATCACCGTCACTGCATTGGCTGTTTTGTGCGCCTGGGCAATACACCGCGGCGTTGAACGGCCACTGGCGGGTTGGCTCAATAAGAAACTCCAACCGCGTGTTTCCCCTATCCAGTCACAAACGCTGGAAGCTCGATCCGAGCTACCGTAAGTAGGCCCTAGCCCATTCCACCGTCTGCTTCGTCAATAAATGGGCGGCGAATTGTGTCGCCTCTGCTACAGACACGGTGGGGCCCGTCAAACTCAAGCAGGCAGCAAAGCAGCTTTGCAAGGCTGGCAAGGCTGCAGGTTCTATACCACCCGATAACAGCACCGCCGGTACTCCCCGTTCCGCGGCATAGCCTGCTACCCGCCACGGTACCTTGCCCAGTAAGGTCTGCCTGTCCGAGCGGCCTTCGCCTGTCAGCACATAATTGGCACCCGCAAGACTGGCTTCCAGACCTTGTAGATGGGCTATTGTCTCAGCCCCCGGTTCAAGTCGCCCACCCAACAATCGTATCGCCCAACCCAAGCCACCTGCCGCACCGCTACCGGCCTGAAGGCGATAGTCCTTGCCCACCAGCGCATCGCCCAGCTCCCCCAAATGCGCCAGGCATTCATCCAACTCGGAAATCTGAGACGCAATTACGCCCTTTTGCGGACCAAATACTACAGTCGCCCCCATGGGTCCAGCCAAGGGGCTGGTTACATCTGCCAACCCAACCAGTTCGGTATGTTCCAACCTGGGGTCCAAACCACTCAGATCCAGCCGGTGCAGGCCCATCAACCCTGCTGGCGTAGGTGGTAGCACAGCCCCCTTTGCATCGAGTAACTTTGCCCCTAACGCAACCAACAGACCCGCCCCACCATCATTACTGCCTGTGCCACCCAACCCCACCAGAATGCGTGAGTAACCCGCGTCCAAGGCAGCCTTGACCAACATGCCCAAACCCAAGCTATGCCGGTGTTCCACCCGGCTGTCGCCCACCGCATGCAGCCCGACCACCTCGGCGGACTCCAGCACCGCAGTGTTATCGGCTAGACGCAACCATTTAGCGGAAACAGGCTGGCCTGCCAGATTGATCACCTCTTCGATCAACCCGTCTGCTGGCAAGACCGCGGCAATCGCTGCCATGGTGCCCTCACCCCCATCTGCCATTGGATGCAAGCGGATATCGGCATCTGGCCACACCTGCCGCACACCCGCCGCCATGGCAGCAGCAACCTCTGCAGCACCAAGCGAGCCTTTGAATGAATCGGGCGCGATCACAATTTGCATAGTCGACCTAATCTTGAAATGCGCTGTTGCCTCCCCCAACTTGTAAGTATTGCTAACCAGGAGTAGGCACCATGCGCTACGACAAACTGACAACCAAATTCCAGCAGGCCATTGCCGATGCGCAATCGCTGGCTCTGGCGAGTGACAACCCATACATCGAGCCGCAACACGCGCTGCTGGCACTGCTGAACGATACCGACTCCGGTGCGGGTTCGCTGCTGGCGCGTGCCGGGGTCAATGTGAACCGGCTGCGTACAGGGCTCGATGATGCCATCAAGCGCCTGCCGCAAGTCAGCGGCACCGGTGGCGAGATCAGTGTATCGAAGGAATTCGGCAACCTCCTCAACCTGACTGACAAAGCCGCAATGAAACGTGGTGATCAGTTCATTTCGAGCGACCTGTTTCTGCTTGTATTGACCGAGGACAAGGGAGAAACCGGTCGGCTGCTTAAAGAACACGGGGGCAAGAAGGAAGCCATCACCGCTGCCATCGAAGCCGTACGGGGTGGCGAAAGCGTCAATAGCGCCGATGCCGAGGAAAAGCGCGAGGCGCTGTCCAAATATACGCTGGACCTGACCGAGCGGGCGCGCCAAGGCAAGCTCGACCCGGTGATTGGCCGAGATGACGAAATCCGCCGCGCCATCCAGGTGTTGCAACGGCGCACCAAAAACAACCCCGTGCTGATTGGTGAACCCGGGGTGGGTAAAACTGCGATTGTGGAGGGACTGGCCCAGCGCATCGTCAATGGCGAAGTGCCCGAGTCGCTCAAACACAAAAAGTTGTTGGTGCTTGATCTTGCGTCCCTTCTGGCTGGGGCCAAATATCGCGGGGAATTCGAAGAGCGCCTGAAAGCTGTGCTGAACGAATTGGCCAAGGACGAAGGTAACACCATCATCTTTATCGACGAGCTGCACACATTGGTGGGCGCAGGCAAGGCGGAAGGCGCGATGGATGCCGGCAATATGCTCAAGCCGGCCCTTGCGCGTGGTGAACTGCACTGCCTGGGTGCAACCACGCTCGACGAATATCGCAAATACATCGAAAAGGATGCCGCGTTGGAGCGGCGTTTCCAGAAAGTGCTGGTCGATGAACCCAGCGTCGAAGCGACCATCGCTATCCTGCGCGGACTACAGGAAAAGTACGAGATACACCACGGCGTGGAGATTACCGACCCGGCCATCGTCGCAGCTGCCGAACTTAGCCATCGCTATATCACCGATCGCTTCCTGCCCGACAAGGCCATCGACCTGATCGACGAGGCTGCCTCACGCATCAAGATGGAGATCGACTCCAAGCCCGAGGTCATGGATAAGCTGGAGCGGCGTACCATCCAGCTCAAAATCGAACGCGAAGCCGTACGGCGTGAAAAAGACGAGGGTTCGATCAAGCGCTTTGCCTTGATCGAGGACGAGATTGCCCGGTTGGAAAAGGAATATTCCGACCTGGAAGAAATCTGGAAAGCCGAGAAAGCCGCAGTATTGGGCTCGCAACACATTCGTGAAGAAATCGACCAGATCAAGCAGACGATGGAAGAAGCACGCCGCAA
The DNA here is from genome assembly GCF_052601015.1 of Chitinimonas violaceus. NCBI lineage: Bacteria > Pseudomonadati > Pseudomonadota > Betaproteobacteria > Neisseriales > Chitinibacteraceae > Chitinimonas > Chitinimonas violaceus. The sequence continues at coordinate 7,272 of NZ_JBQXDJ010000032.1, forward strand.
GGGTGACTGGCAACGCATGAGCGAGTTGCAATATGGCCAGCTGCCCGAGCTGGAAAGCAAGCTGAAGGCTGCCGAAGCCAGCGAAACCGGGGCGCGTGAAAACAAGCTGCTGCGTACCCAAGTAGGTGCAGAGGAAATCGCGGAAGTAGTCAGCCGTGCTACTGGTATTCCTGTCAGCAAAATGATGGAAGGGGAGCGCGACAAACTCTTGCAGATGGAAACCGCTTTACATCAGCGCGTTGTAGGGCAGGACGAGGCTGTCACGCTGGTGGCCGATGCCATCCGCCGCTCACGCTCGGGCCTGGCCGACCCGAACCGCCCCTATGGCTCTTTCCTCTTCCTTGGGCCTACCGGTGTGGGCAAGACCGAGCTCTGCAAAGCACTGGCAACCTTTCTGTTCGACACCGAGGAACACATCATCCGCGTGGACATGAGCGAATTCATGGAGAAGCACTCGGTAAGCCGCCTGATTGGGGCGCCTCCGGGCTATGTGGGCTATGAGGAAGGTGGCACGCTGACCGAAGCGGTGCGCCGTAAGCCTTACTCGGTGATTCTGCTCGACGAGGTCGAAAAGGCCCACCCCGATGTATTCAACGTGCTTCTGCAGGTACTAGACGATGGCCGACTGACCGATGGCCAGGGCCGTACGGTGGACTTCAAGAACACCGTGATCGTGATGACGTCCAACCTCGGCTCGCAGCATATCCAGGCTATGGCAACTGATAACTACCAGGTGGTGAAACTGGCGGTTATGGGAGAGGTGAAAACGCACTTCCGGCCGGAGTTTCTGAACCGGATCGACGAGGTGGTGGTATTCCACGCACTTGGTGAGCGCCAGATCTCAGGTATCGCCCGCATCCAGCTGCAGCGCCTTGCACAACGTGTGGCAGCGATGGACATGGCGCTGTCGGTCAGCGATGCGGCACTTCAGCATATTGCTGAGGCAGGCTTCGACCCGGTATACGGTGCACGCCCCTTGAAACGTGCCATCCAAAGCGAAATCGAAAACCCGCTTGCCAAGGCGATTCTCGGTGGGCAATTCGCGGCAAAGGACACGATAAAGGTGGACGTCCACGATGGGAAACTGGTGTTTGGTAAGGCAGCTTGAACACATGGGACGCAAAAGCGTCCCTTTTTTCTTGCGTTAACACCTGAGAAAAACACATCTAGAAAGATATTACTGAGAGCACATGAGCCCTGATCACGGCTGCGCAGTAGGATCGTGGACAGGTTCTAACTGACTGTCGGCTCACTAGGCCCCGCCACCTCCATCGACAACCCCAACTCACTACAAACAGTCGTCGGATCCTTGGTCGCCAGCACCAAAGTCTGCCGCATAAAGCCCTGACGCAGGTTGACGCCGATTGATTTGGTAATGTTGTCGTAACGGGCGGTATAACCCTGCTCTTCCTGGTTATTCTCAGCCAGCATGGTGCCGGGCTTTTGATAAATGCGCCCGAACGATACGCGGGTACAGGCATCCACCGTATCGATCTTTTTGACCATTTCGACAAGATCGATATCTTTCACCGACAAAGCCAATACTGCATGACCATCGAGCTTGCGCCCCTTGCAGGTCACGGTTAAGTACGGGTCTTTCTTTTTGCCTAAACCGAACATGATTCCATCCTATGCCAGCCAAGCAGGCGCAACGCTATCCTGGTTTGATTGTAGTCCTGCTCACAATCGCTTGCTGGCGGCTTGTCAAAACCACAAAGAACCGGTCTACCGTCTGCTGCGCATCTGCAATATGGCGTTAAAGACATCCTCGGAACGCTCATTTACCACGCATAAACTCCGCTTCCTCGGCTGTCTTCGCCTTGTCTTGCTTTAGCTCGCAAGGCTTTGAATAGGTTTTTGATACATCCGCCCCCTTGCCGCGCGCCCCTGTAACACTATCTAACACAGCTGCATAGCAAGATCGAAAACAGGTTCTAAGATTAAGAACCGGCTTTTGCCCACCGAATATCGAACAATTGTCGGTTCATCCACTCCGGCCATACGAGCAATGTTCAACAGCCCCTAACTAAGAGGTAGCAACCATGTCGGTTAGCGTCCATTCCAATGAAGGCCTGGCAACGATCTCGATAAGTGGCAACTTCAATTTCGCCCTCAATACGCCCTTTCGCGAATGTATGCAGAAAGCGCTTGCCACCCCTGAACTACAAGCCATCGATGTCAGTCTGTATGAGGCAACCTATGCCGACAGTTCTGCCCTGGGCATGCTGCTGGTATTGCGCGACCAGGCGCACTCCGCCGGTGTTACACAGCTGCGGATTGTAGGGGCGCGGGGAACGGTGCAACAGGTCTTGAATATCGCACGCTTCGAAAAGTTCTACACCATCGGGTAGGTAAACCTGTGGCCAACAAACTGACTATTTTGGTGGTTGACGATGTCGCCATGAATCGTCAACTGCTCGCCCGTTTGATCGGGCATCTGGGCCATGAGGTATCCATGGCAGTCAATGGCCGCGAAGCTGTCGATGCCTGCCGGGTTTCCATGCCGGACATCATTCTGATGGACGTGATGATGCCGGAAATGGATGGCTTAGATGCCACCCGGGAAATACGGCAGCTGCCCAGCAACCGTTGGGTGCCCATCATCTTCGTGACCGCTGTCCATGAACGTGAGGAACTGCTACGCGCATTTGAAGCCGGCGCGGACGATTACCTCACCAAGCCGCTGGATGTCACGCTTTTATCCGCCAAGATCAAGGTGCTTGGCCGGATTGTCGAAATGCAGCAGCATATCGCGAAGGATACGGCCGCCCTGCATGCCTACTACCACAAGAATGAAGAGGAACAGATACTTGCCCACCATGTGCTTGGGCAGATGACCACATTGAACAATGCCGCCCACAGCGACATCCCCTACCAAACCCACCCGGCGGTGAACTTCAGCGGTGATGTCATTTCCGTCGCCCGTACGCCGACCGGGAAAGACCATATCCTGCTGGCCGACAGCACAGGGCACGGCCTGGCCGCCGCAATCAGCTGTCTGCCCGTGGTTACCGCCTTTCGCACCATGACGGCACGGGGATTCAACATCCCGGCCATCGTTCGTGAAATCAATTACAAGCTGCACGAGGTACTACCGGTCGGCCGCTTTGTCGCCGCAGTAATGGCGGAGATCGACTACCAGGAAAGTCTTATCAGCATCTGGAACGGCGGTATTCCGTTTGCCACCTATGTCGATGACGCAGGTCGGCTCGTACGACAGTTCGATTCCAAGTATCCGCCGCTTGGCATTCTTTCCAATGACGCGTGCGAAACCGTACTCGAACACTTCCGTTGGACCGTCCCCGGGCATCTGGTCATCTGTTCCGATGGCCTGACCGAAGCCACCAATGCTGAAGGTGAAGCATTTGGCGAAGAAAGACTGCTCAAGGCTATTGCACGTTCGAACAAGGCCGATATTCCCTCGTCGGTAATGGAGGCCGTGGAAAGCCATCTTGCAGGTGCAGAGTGCCACGACGATCTATCTCTCCTGGCTGCGCCATGCGTCCAGCACGAGCTTGAAACTGCGCCGCGCGAACCCATCACACCGGTTCATCTGAACCTTGCCGATTGGGAAATCAAGATGACGTTCCATGCTGCGCAGATCCGCGAGGACGCCTGCATGCCTGTGTTACTGGGCTGGTTGAACCAGATTGCATTGAACGAAAAGCAATTCAGCGAGGTGCTGCTGATGTTGAGCGAATTGCTCAACAACGCGCTCGATCACGGGCTGTTGCGACTCGACTCACGCGAAAAGAACGTCCAGGACGGCTTCGACCACTACATTGCCCTGCGCCAGGAACGACTGACAAAGCTCCAGTCGGGAAAAATTGAAGTCGGCATGTCGAGCTCCACCGTCCAAGGTAAGCGCAAACTCATACTATGGTTGGAGGACTCTGGCCCAGGCTTTAACCATGCCGATATTCTTAATGCCGAAATCAGCGGTGACGGCGAACAGACATTCGGCCGAGGTATCGCACTGATCAAAACCCTGTGCGAAAAAATCGAATATAGCGGCAAGGGCAACCGGGTAGTGGTGACTGTAGACCTGCAGGACTGAAGGCAACACGCGCCTGCCGGTCAATCTTGCTTTTGCCTGGGTAAGGCGACAGGAAACGGACAACGTGGGCTTGTCAGAATCTGGCCACAGTTGCGCAGTAAGATCATGAAAGGTCGTAAATCAGCTTAAAGTCTTGCGAGCTAAAGCGAGACGAGGCGAAAACAGCCGAGGAAGCGGAGTTTACGCGTGGTAAATGAGCATTCCGAGGTTGTTTTCAACGCCGTATCGCTGACGCGCAGCAGACTTTGTTAACCCTCAGCCGACTCCCGTTTCATCATCTGCACAATATGCGTCAGCTTATCCTGTATCTCCGACCCACCCACCTGCATCTGGCTTAGCCGCGACAACCCATCACGCACAATGGTCACCAGGTAATCTTCCTGCGCCTCGGTCAGCGTGATTCTCAACAAGGCTTGCTCCACACTGTGCACCACCTCATTCGCCGCCACCGTGACGGCCGTTTGCATCTCGCGTTGCGCTGAATCGATACCCACCAGTGTGGTCGACACCTCCTGCATCAGGCTGGTAAGCAACGCGCCACGCTGTTCCGACCTGACTGCAGCATCAATTGCCTTGGCTTTTGAAGCAGCTGATTCTGTTAATACCGCGAGGTGGTCACGTAGCCGGCCACAGAAGTCGGCATCCTCCAACGGCATGTTGTTAATCAAGAGAATAACCGGGGGGTAGTTGATCGCCAGCCGGGTCTTCAGCTGCACCAACCTGTCCATGCCCGCCATGTGGTTGGCAACCGACACATCCAATGGGCTGGCAGGCCCCTTGCTGGTCCGGGTGTAAAGCTGGGAGAAGGAACGTATCTGGGCAACACCGTTCAGGTCGAAACTGACTATCGAAGCCAGCAACGCATCTGCCAATTGTTCCTGCGTGGTACAGCTGTTGAACGAGCGGATACCCTCTACCACAGCGCCCATTTCGCCAAGACTCGTCAAGCTCGTCATGGCGGCATTGGTCGCGAAGGAAACGCCTTCCTTGAGCTGCTTGCGTTCACGCGCCAGGGCAAGCAGCGCTTGCACACGCGTCAACAGGAAGGAAAGGTCAAAAGGTTTGGTCAGATAGTCATCGCCACCCGCATCAAAACCTTTATACCTGTCGTCATTGGTTACGCGGGCGGAAAGGAACAGCACCGGCACATCGACCAGACTGTCATGCCGCTTCATACGGCGACATGTTTCATAGCCATCCATGACTGGCATTTCGGCATCAAGCAGTATCAGGTCCGGATGCACACTGGTAAGCCGCTCAAGAGCATGCCTGCCATTGACGGCGAACTGGATCTCGAAATATTCGCCTAACGCTTCCTTCACCAGCTCGTGGGTAAAGTCATCGTCATCCACGCTCAGGATGACTGGCTTTTCATCAGACATAGCTTTCTCCTCCTGCCAATTATTTAACTGCAATAGAGCATGGTCGTCGCGCTGGCTATGTATGCCTACCGTCCCAAGAGCCTGCTTACGATCCTACTGCGCAGCAGTGATTAGGGCTTATGCGCTGCTCGAAATCCTCATGTACAAAAGTACATTCCGGTTTCTGCACTGCTTTGCACCCTACTGACTGCTGCTCGTGACGGATCGTGAATAGGCTCTCAGAACCCGTTCAAATGAAGCATTGAACAGGCCCCTCAACCAGATACTCTATCTCCCTCCTTCATACCCAGCGTCATCAGGAAGATACGGTTTCCCTTTTCATTCCTGGCCTGGAACAACGCTGCGTTGGCTGCACTCAGCAGATCACTGCTGGTAAAAGCCTGCTCGTAACCGGCAAAGTCCACACTGACAATGCCTATGCTAGTACTTGTCTCCACCACCATCCGGTCTGCGCGGCCCGAAATAGGGTCCAACTTGTTCAACGCGGCATACAGGGTTGAGGCTGTGTCGTAGAGCTGCTGCGAACTAACCGCGGCAAACAACAGCAACTCGTCCTGCTTGTAACGCCCGAGTGTCCAGTCCCCCTGTATTTGCGGGCGCAAACGTGACACCACCATCTGCAACATCTCATTACCGGTCTGTGCGCCAAACAAGGCTACATATTCGTTATATCTATCGAGCGAAATCACAGCAACGCTGAAGCTCAGGCGTTGTACCCTCGTACGCGCCAACTCTCTTTCAAACAGCGACATCAACGGTGCAGAGAGCCAGATACCGAGGTCAGGGTCGAGCAGCTGGTGCCCACTGGCCTCTTTGTCTTCCAACCGCACCCACCTGCCTTTATTGATTTGCCAACTCAGCAATGCTTCTTCGGTACAGGTACCAAGGTCTTGCAATGCCTGTAGTTGCGTACCGTCTAACGTGCGGGGCTTGCGATCGATAATGCATAGGGTGCCAATGGCAAATCCTTCACTGTTCTTGATTGGATAACCTGCATAAAAACGTATGCCTGGCTCCCCCGTCACCAAAGGGTTGTCAGCAAAACGGTTGTCCAGAAGCGGGTCCGATATCACCATGGTTTCATTTCGCAGGATGGTATGGCCGCAAAACGAAATATCACGACCAGTCTCTTTGACCGGCAGGCCGATGCAGGACTTGAACCACTGCCTGTTCACGTCGACGATGGACACCAGTGCAATCGGCACGTCGAATACTGACTTGGCAAGCCGAGTGATACGGTCAAAAGTCTCCTCGCCGGGCGTATCCAGCAGCTGCATATTCTGCAGCGAAGCAATACGTGCAGGCTCATTGTCGGGAAGCGGCGGCTTTTCCATAAGCATATTCTCGTGCAAGCACCCATGTTCAGGGCCAAGGACATAAGTACACTATAGGTGGCGCAACTTCGAGACGCACCATCAAACCCGCCGTACGAACTGCCTGTCGCTACAAAGCCTACACAGATAGGTAGCTCATGCCATATATCGAGCCGGCAACTAGTAGTCGACGGTATCCGGCATCGTCAACATCACAACCCGATTACGACCCTGCTGCTTGGCCTGCGCAAGCGCAGCATCAGCCGCACATACCAGATCCACTGCATCACCACCCTTGGGTACCACTGCACAGCCACCAACGCTAACGGTAATGAGCTGTTCAGACGAATCCAAACCGGTAGGGATAACCAACTTCTCAATAGTTACCCGCAAGGTTTCGGCAAATTGGGCAAGCTGCTCTGACGAGGTATTGAGCACCAGCAATGCAAATTCCTCACCGCCGAACCGGGCAACCTCCTGCCCACCCCCTGTACAGCACTGTTTCAATACCGTCGCAATCCGTTGCAGACAGGCATCGCCGCCAAAATGGCCATTGCGCTCGTTATATTGCTTGAAATGATCAACATCAATCATCAGGAGCCCCAGGCACTGGTGGTCCCGTTCGTGGCGCATCCATTCTTCATTCAGACGCATATCGAAGTAGCGGCGGCCATAGACATCGGTCACTGCGTCGTAGATCGCCATCTCATGCAGGATGTCCGATTGTCGCTTCAATGTCAGTTGCGCAATTACCCTGGCACGCACTACCGGCGGGACGAAAGGCTTACCGATGAAATCGACCGCACCGGCTTCCAGCGCCGCAATTTCATGCTCCATATCGCGGTGGGCGGTTACAAAAATAACTGGGATGGAAGCGGTCTTTCTATCCTCTTTCAGTTGCCGACACACTTCATAACCATCAACACCGGGCATCTCGACATCCAGCAAGATAAGGTCGGGCAGGTCCTGAGTCGCTATCGCCAGCCCTTCCATACCATCCTTGGCCGACATGATCTTGCCCAGATCAGAAAGAACATGACTGAGCAGACGGTGATTCAACGGCGCGTCGTCGACGATCAATATCTTCGCGGCTTCCACACCAAACGCCCGTAACTCGTTCATAAGCCTTCTTTCCAACGCCGTGTTGCGTAGAGGGAGAACCATCCTCTGCTTTCACCACAGCAATGAGGTTAGTGTTCTGTGAACGCTATGTTCACGGCAACGCCCACTTAGTTTTCAATAGAAACAACCCATTACAAGAACCTATTCAAAGTCTCGCAAGCTAGGGCGAGACAAGACGAAAACAGCTAAGGAAGCGGAATTTACAAGTGGTAAATGAACATTCCGAAGTTGTTTTCAAAGCCGTATCGCTGACGCGCAGCAGACTTGGAGCAGGCTAGACACGGTTCGCATATCCCATCCCCCTCAGTCGCCCCATCAACGTAGCGCTGATTTTTTCCAAAGGCACTATTTCGTCGACACCACCCATGGCAATCGCCTCCTTGGGCATGCCAAACACCACACAAGTGGCCTCGTCCTGCGCCACGGTCCAGATACCGACCTGATGCATTTCCAGCATGCCCTGCGCACCATCCTTGCCCATACCGGTGAGTATCACCCCGATTGCATTCGAGCCAGCGACATTGGCGACCGACCGGAACAACACGTCCACACTGGGCCGATGCCGGTTGACCTCCGGCCCCTGGCTCAGGCCAATCAAGTAATTGGCGCCACTGCGCGTAAGCAGCATGTGCGAGTGCCCCGGCGCCACATACGCATGACCGGGCAAAACCCGTTCCCCATGTTCCGCCTCCTTGACGACCATACGGGAAAGCATGTTCAGCCGATTGGCAAACGAGCGGGTAAAGGCCTCCGGCATATGCTGCGCAATCAATACCGCCGGGCAATCTGCGGGCAAACCGATCAGCACCTCCTTGAGCGCTTCGGTCCCCCCAGTCGACGACCCGATCGCCAGCAACTTCTCAGTCGCACCCAATACTGGTCGGGTTTTCTTCTCCAGTACGCTGTCTGCTGTCAGCGCCACGGTTTCTCCCCCCATCCACCGCCGCGGCCGGGTACGCGACGCATTGCGTATGCGTTCGCACAACTCGCTTGCGTATTGCTGCATGCTCTGCACCACATCAAGCCTAGGCTTGGCAATCACATCCACCGCCCCCAGCTCCAACGCACGCACTGCAGCGGCCGATCCCTGTTCGGTCAGGGTGGAAATCATGACCACGGGTGTGGGCCGCAGCCGCATCAACTTTTCCAGAAAATCCAACCCATCCATACGCGGCATTTCAATGTCTAGCGTGATGACGTCCGGGTCGGTGGTACGTATCATTTCACGCGCAACAAGCGGATCTGCCGCGACGCCCACTACCGTCATATCGGGGCTTTTATTGATAATTTCAGCCAGCAGCTGACGAATCAACGCCGAATCGTCTACCACCACCACCTTGATTGACTTCATCGACATAGTCCCCACAGCCCACACCGCTGCACGATTCCGGCATCTCCCATCATTGGCTCAGAATAGATCGACATCGCCTGCCACATCATCCTGGCGTATACGCGTGCTGTACTCACGTTCCCGCTGCACAATCGTATTGTTATGCACCGATTTGAGTTTTTTCAGCATCACCTTGCCGGTGTTGGGAAAAAAGTAGACCTTGCGTGGGTACACATCGAGCAGGTCCTCCGCAACGATGGGAATATCCTCCAGCTTGAGAAAACGTTTCACAAAGCTCGCATTCTGTTCACCCACATTGCCCACCATAAAGCCCTTGAGTACCTGACCACCACCGAATACCTTGGCTTCAAGGCGGTCCCGCCGCCCACCTGCCTTCAGTATCTGGTTGATCAGTATTTCCATGGCGTGGGTGCCATAACGGGCAGACGACGACAGTGGCCCGGTCTCATCCTGGCGGGCATCAGGCAGCATGAAGTGGTTCATCCCCCCAATGCCGGACAGCACATCACGTATGCATGCGGACACACAGGACCCCAGCACGGTGACAATCAACATATCGCGCCCAGTCACGTAGTACTCGCCAGGCAGAATCTTCGCCGCCTCTTTGTCGAAGTGCTTATCGAAATAGACCGAAGGGGCTATGACGTTTTTTGCGCTCATCTCGCCTACTTGACCTTGTATATCGTACGGCCGCAAGGCAGCAGCATATCCACCATATGCGCAAGATGTTCGGAATGACCTACGAACAGCCTGCTATCGTCCCCCCTTAGCAAAGGGACAAACCGCTCGAGAATACGGCGCTGGGTTGGCTTATCGAAATAAATCATCACATTGCGGCAGAAAATTGCATCGAACGGTCCATCCAGCGCCCAGGACCTCTCCAGTAGATTGATCTGGCAAAAAGTGATCAATTCCTGTAATTCCGGGCGTACTCTCACCAACCCTACATTGTCCCCGTGCCCACGCAGAAAAAACCGTTGCTTACGCTGCAACGACAGCTTTTCTATCCTGTCCATCGAATAAACCCCACGGCTGGCGGTTGCCAGAACCTGAGTATCCAAGTCACTTGCAACCAGCTTCAGCGGCGGTTGCATGGTATGCAGTGCCTCTGCAACCGTTATGGCGATCGAATAGGGTTCTTCTCCAGTAGACGACGCACTGCACCAGATTTTTATCGTCCCATGCACCCTAGCCCATTGTGGCGCCATCTGGGCCAATGCCTCAAAATGGTGCTCTTCCCGGAAAAAAGACGTTAGATTGGTCGTTAATGCATTGGTGAACCGCTCCCACTCCGGTGAGTTGGGATTCTTCTTCAGCATGAGCAGATAAGCCGCCACGCTGGTGATGTGCTGCTCGCGTAGCCGCCTGGCCAGCCGGCTGTACACCATGGGCTTTTTGCTGTCGTTTAGCGCAATGCCGGCCCGGGCATAGATCATCTGACGGACTTGCTCAAAATCGTTGTCGGTGAAGCCAAATTCTGTGTTAGCCAAGGTGTACCCGACTCCCGATATGTACCCATTCAAAATCTGCCGCGTACATTCCAGCGCAATACACGCTACAGACAAACGTCAAAATATGCGGGCCGGAACATGAGACCCTGAACCACCTGGTGCAACACACCCAAGCGGTTGGGGATTCACCAAATTTAAGGCTTGTCTCCAGCAAGAGTGCTTCTGGATTAGCCCTTTTGAACCCACTCAAGCTTTTACTGCACAGTGGTAAGCAAGGTGTTTAAGCCTAGAACTCACTCCAGTCATCCTCCTCCTTGGGTTTAGGCAGGCTCTTACCTTGTTGTTTGGCTGGTTTGGCCGATTTCGCCGTACTACGCTGTGTCACTGCCATCCGCCCGGCACCCAGCGCCGCCAATTGGCTGGTAAGCCGGAATGCCGCAACGCTCTTGGCTAGCGTCTGCGCCTGCTCTTCCATACTCTCGGCTGCTGCTGCAGCCTGCTCAACCAATGCAGCGTTCTGCTGCGTCATGTCGTCCATCTGGGTAATCGTGGTATTCACCTGCTCAATACCGGCGCTTTGTTCCATCGAAGCGGCTGATATCTCGCTCATGATGTCGGTCACCCGCTTCACCGCGTTCACCACTTCATTCATCGTCAACCCGGCTTCATCGACGAGCTTGGAGCCGCTTTCCACTTTGTCGACCGAATCACCGATCAAGGACTTGATTTCTTTGGCAGCTGCGGCGGAACGTTGCGCCAGATTGCGCACTTCACTGGCTACCACAGCAAAACCACGGCCCTGTTCACCAGCACGTGCGGCTTCCACCGCAGCATTGAGCGCCAGGATATTGGTCTGGAAAGCAATGCCATCGATAACCGAGATGATGTCCACGATCTTCTTGGCAGAGGTATTGATATCCTGCATGGTCGCCACCACCTGGCCGACCACATTCCCGCCCTTCACTGCGATATCGCTGGCACCACGGGCAAGCTGATTGGCCTGTTTGGCGTTTTCAGCATTCTGTTTCACCGTACTAGTCAGCTCTTCCATGCTGCTGGCCGTTTCTTCCAGGCTGGCGGCCTGGCTTTCGGTACGCTGACTCAGGTTCTGATTACCGCTGGCAATTTCCTGTGAAGCGGTGGCAATCGTATCGGCCGCGGTCTTGATCTGGCCGATGATCTCCGTCAGCTGTTCGGCAGTCTGGTTACCATCGTCGCGCAGCTGGCCAAAGGTACCGGCATATTCCCCGCTGATGCGTTGGGTAAGGTCGCCCTGGGCAAGCGCACCAAACATTCCCACTACCTCGGCAAGACCCCGGTCGGTGGTTTCCACCAAAATATTGATATTGTCGGCCAGCAGCTTGAAGAAGCCTTCCTTGTCTTCCACCGTTAACCGTTGCTTGAAGTCCCCCTGCGTTGCAGCCTGGATGATGGCGGCGACTTCCTTCTCGATACCGATTTCGCGGGTGGTATCCATCCACTCCACCACGGTGCCCAGGCGTTCGCCTGACTGGCTGCGGATCGGGCTAGCATTGAGTTTGAAATGGCGTGGACCCACCTGGATCCGGCTTTGGAAAGGACCAGTCATACCGGCGAGCAGGCTTGCCTGATGGGCTGGATTGCGGTGGAAACTGTCCATCGAACTGCCCAATATCTTGTCGACAGAGAACTGCGGCAACACCTTGCGTAGGTCGCTTTCGGCATCGCGCAACATGCGTTCCACCGCCGTATTCATGTAGATGATGGTGCGTTCGTTGTCCGCAATCATAATATTGACGCTCGTGTTATCGAGCGCAGAGACCATACGGGCGCTCTCGCGGGCAGCGGTTTCTTCACGCTCAAGCTGGGTGAGGGTTTGGGTCTGATCTATCCATTCCACCACGGTACCCAGCACCCCGCCTTTGTCGTCACGAATGCGGTTCATGGTGAGCTTGAACCGACGGCCACCTACTGCAAGATTGGCCACATGCGTAGCGCTCATCCGCTCAAGCACGCCACGCTGGTAGCTTGGTTGCTTATGAAATTCGTCGATATTGACGCCAATCAGATTGCGTGCATTGAAGTTGGGCAACTCTTTGCGAATATCTGCTTCGCATTCTGTCAACATGTGAACCTGGGCAGGGTTGACATAGATTATGTTACGGTCTGCATCGGCAATCATCACGCAGGTCGATACCGAATCCAATGCGCAGCGAACACGGGCATTTTCCTGTGCGCGCTCAACGCTCGCGCGCAATGAAGCCTGCATATCACGCATATTGGCCAACACACTGGTGGTGTCGCCAGCACGAACCGGAATACCTATATCCAGCTTGCCTTCGGTAATTTGTCGCGCCACCCTCCCCAATTCCTCTGGTCCCGCACCCAATACTCTCGCCAAGCTACGCAATATCCATATCGACATCACCACTGCAATTACGGTACTTACCAACGCAAGTAAGAGAGCAATGAATTCGTTCTGTTTATCGCTAGCAAGTAATTCTTTCGATAACGTGGTGGCATCTGCCATTTCCTGCATCGCCAGTTCTTCAACTTTGCTCGAATAAGCCTTGAAACTATTACGCGTATCCTTCATTAAAAAAGATTGTGCTTTGGCCATATCCTTTGTACTAAACAACGCACGATAAGCATCCTGCTTCTGCTCAAAATCGACTCGAAGCTTTTCAATCTCGGCAAGCTCAGCTACTCCTGCGTCATCGCTTCCTCGCTTGGCTCGCGCGCCCATCTCAGCCAACAGGTCTCGTATCTTGCCGCGCGACTCAGATATCCGTAGCCACTCCGCTTCCGCTTCCGCACCTGGCCCAAATATCTGCATGTTGCGCATGATGCGATTAATAAAATTAACTTCGGAAAATACTTGATAAGCACCTTTGGCATGAGGAATGTGATCTTCAGCCAGTGTTTGCATACTTTCAGCCGATTTAACTGCTGACTTCATCAATACTGCGCTAAGCATGATGATCAACACCAGCAAAGTTCCGAACGCGATATATAGCTTTTTTTTGAATGGCAGGGTTTGCATTACTGTCTACTCCGTTCTTGAATCAGGCTTGTTCGGTTGCTTCTTCGGCAAGCTGCATATCCTGGCTGGTCAATAATCTTTCGATATCCGCCAGGATGATCATTCGCTCATCGAGCGTGCCCAATCCCTGGATATATTCCGTATTCAACGTCACACCAAATTCCGGTGCCGGTCGAATCTGCTCGCTCACCAGTGTGATGACGTCACTGACACCATCCACCACAATGCCGATCACCCGTTTGGCAACGTTCAGGATAATCACCACTGTGAATTGGTCGTAGGTTGGCTCACCCAAGGAAAATTTGATCCGCAAGTCCACGATGGGCACAATCGTGCCGCGCAGATTGATCACGCCCTTGATAAAAGGCGGGGTATTGGCAATTGCGGTAACCTGGTCGTAACCACGGATTTCCTGCACCTTGAGGATATCGATTCCGTACTCCTCCAGGCCCAGCGTAAACACCAAGTACTCACCACCGGCATGGCTGCTGTTCTGCTTTGCCTCCATTGTTCTTCTCCATCCTCATTCAATGACCAACTGTCGTGTGTTTTGCTTTTTTAATAAGTCTCTGATGCCAGTTGCTGTATTGCCTTACTGAATGCCTGCTGTCTGATTTCCTTATTCGCCCTAATTCATTAATCGATTTTCTATACAGAGCAGGTCAATGCAGGCTTGCACCGTGTACCGGCGCTTCAGCAGCCAGCATTGGCGTTTTGATTTTTTCCTGACTTAGCCGTACCAGGGATTCGACATCGATAATCAAAGCAACACGCCCATCCCCCATGATGGTCGCGCCCGATACACCGGGGACCTTGCGGAAGTTGGTTTCCAGGCTTTTGATCACGACTTGGTGCTGACCCAACAGATCGTCGACAAACAAAGCGGTTCGACCACCATCCGATTCCAACACAACAAAGAGACCATTGTCGAAACTCTGGATGCTGTCCTCGAGGCCAAACACTTCGTGCAGAGTGATCACCGGCAAGTATTCGCCGCGCATATGCACCACACGGCCTTTACCGGCCACCGTCTTGATATGTTCTGCGTCGGGCTGTAACGATTCAACAATAAAGGCTAATGGAATCACATAGACATTCTTCTCGACGCGTATGGCCATGCCATCAAGTATCGCCAATGTAAGCGGCAGCCGAATGGTCATACTGGTCCCGCCATCCTTGACGGTATCGATATCAATGCGCCCACCCATGCTCTGGATATTCCGACGCACCACATCCATGCCCACACCACGGCCGGATACATCGGTAACGGTCTCGGCAGTCGAGAAGCCCGGCTCGAAAATCAACGGCCATACTTCCGCGTCGGTCATAGTGTCACTGACATTCATCCCCTGCGACTTGGCTTTGGCAAGAATACGGTCGCGATTCAAGCCTGCACCATCATCCAGCACTTGGATGATGATATTGCCGCCCTGGTGAAAGGCTTTCAGCGTCAAGGTACCTTGCTCATCCTTGCCCTTGGCAAGCCGTACTTCAGGGCGTTCAATGCCATGGTCCAGGCTGTTGCGGACCAGATGGGTAAGCGGGTCCGCCAGTTTCTCGATCAAGCCACGATCAAGCTCCGTCCCTTCACCCTGGGTAACCAACCTGACCTTCTTATCAAGCTTGGCTGCGGTATCGCGGACCACTCGCGGGAAACGACTGAACACAAATGAAATCGGCATCATGCGGATAGACATCGCCGACTCCTGCAATTCGCGCGTATTACGCTCCAGCAGGGCAACACCGTTATGGAGGCGTTCGTGTTCGGCAGGGTCGAAATTACTGGCTACCTGCGCAAGCATGGCCTGGGTGATAACAAGTTCACCTACCAGATTGATGATCTGATCAACTTTCTCGACCCCTACGCGGATGGAAGCAGATTCAGCAGCATTGGCGGCCGCATCTTTGCCCCCCCTGTCGCTTGCACGGCGCCCCATATTGACGGCAGGCCCGGATTCTTCAGCAGCGGGTGCAGCAGTTGCTGCTGTCGCGGGCGGTGTTGGCGCGAAAATGCCGTAACCATCCCCCTCTTCCAAGATCGGATTACTGACAGGCGCAGTGGGTGGTGCAGCCACGAACAAGCCGTAGCCATCTCCTTCCTCCAGTACGCCTGTGTCCGGCACTGGTGCAAACAGACCAAAGCCGTCACCTTCTTCCAAGACACCCGCATTCGCAGAAGTACTGGGCTCTGTGGCAAACAAGCCGTAACCATCCCCCTCTTCCGCTACACCGTTTGAAGGTGCGGCCGATGGGGCTTCGCTATCGCCCGGTTTCAGCGTGTATTCGTCCCTCGCCAGCACAAAATCCAGGGTGTCGCGCAGCTGGGCTTCCGTGTCCATAGTGGCGAGATAAAACCGGCAGGTATCCTTCTCGTCCTCATCCTGCACCCACCCTTGGGAGAGCAGGCCCTGGCACAGACTATCATCAACACTCTTTTGCCCCTGGAGGGTCAGACACCAATACGATGCTACGGCTTCCGCCGATGGCGCAGCTTGCTCCAATGCCTGAAGTTTCTTGCAGATACCATCCGCAAAGGTTTTATCCTCTTCCACGCCATTTTGATGGGCTTCCAGCATGCCGCGTAGGGCATCGCCAGCCTGTAGAAAGGTATCGACCATATCGGTCCGCAGCTTCAAGGTACCGCGCCGTACACGATCAAGCTGATTCTCAAGAATATGGGTGACTTCGGTCAGGTCAGTAAAACCAAAGGTTGCAGCCCCACCTTTGATGGAATGCGCGGCACGGAAAATGGCGTTGAGCTCCTCCGCGTCCGGGGACTCGATATTCAACGAGAGCAACAGGTTCTCCATCGAGGACAGGTGTTCACCTGTCTCCTCGAAAAAAGTCTGGATGAACTGCGACATATCGATGTTCAACGCACGCTCCCCCTACCTAGATTGTCTTCATCTCAGCGATGCTGGCTGCACTTACGGCAGAACCTTGCGCACCACATCCAGCAGTTTCTGTGGATCAAACGGCTTGACCAGCCACCCCGTTGCGCCGGCTTCCCGACCCTGCGCCTTCATGGCATCCCCCGCCTCGGTGGTCAGCATCAGTATCGGCGTGGTTTTGTATTGAGGTTCAGCACGTAGAGCGCGGATCAAACTCAAGCCATCCATGCGCGGCATATTCTGGTCGGTAAGCACCAGGTCCACCTTCTGCGACTTGGCTGTGCGCAAGCCAGCTTCACCATCGGAGGCCTCCACCACCTGAAACCCTGCCGTCTTGAGGGTAAATGTCACCATTTGCCGAATCGCTGCGGAATCATCAACGGTGAGTATGGTCTTTGCCATGAAGTGCTCCCTGCTTGTGATACGTAGTCATTGGCGCCTGCATCTGCACCTGTTTACGACCTGCTACACATCGTGTACCGATACAATGGCACTTGTCGGCTTTATCGTCGCCCTGCTCCTATGGTGACCAGCCAACTTCAGAACAGCTCAACGTCGCCCACCTTCATGGCGGTTTGCGTTACAGGATTGCGATGTACCACATCGTTCAGATCTTTCATGGCTACATGAACGCAATCTGCGAATTTCTTCAGCGCATCCTGGTGCCGGGTTTCATCGCCATGGCTGCTGCCATGCTGTAACGAACCCGCCAAGGTTTTGAGCCCCATCATCAGGTTGGAGACCACCCCAACCCTGAGCTTGGTATGCACCAAGGACTGGGAAACAAGATCTTGAAATTGCAAGGAAGTAACCGCTGCATTGGTGCTGATCTCCACCTCGCCGGCGATCACGTGCAAGTCGCTCATGGCTTTTTCCATGCCATCGTTAAGCGACTTGACCTGTGCCAAAGTCATCGCCACATGTTCCTTGGCACGGAGTACATAGCTCATGTCCTGCGAAGCCAGCGACGAAATGCTGATGTCGGCTGCAGAAACGGAAGTTCGGACACTATCGATCGTGTCGCGGATGCGTTGGCTGAACTCATTGGTACGCAGGGAAAGATTCCGTACTTCATCGGCCACCACAGCAAAACCACGGCCGGCCTCACCTGCCCGGGCGGCTTCAATGGCGGCATTGAGCGCCAGCATATTGGTTTGCTTGGAAATGGCATCGATATCGCCCAGAAAGGCGAGAATGCCGTTGATCATGTTGCCGATGTCCTGCATGCGATTTACCAGCTCAATGCTGACATGGCTGGTTTGCAGCATATTTTCGACGAACATCTCCAACGTCTCGTTGGTTTCGCGTGCGAAACGCTCGAAAGTAATGGTGTCGGAATCATTACTGGCGATCTGAGTGTCTGTAAGCGTCACAACAATCCCCTGCTGCTGCTTAGCCAGCTGGGTGATGCTATTGAAGCTACGGATTAACTCCTCAATCGCGTGGTGAAGCACACCCAGGACATTCTTCAATTCATTGTCGGCGAGCATGAATTGCTGGGTACTGAGCGTTGCAGCCTCCTCAAATAGCCGACCGTTCTGTTGCAACAACCCTCTACCCTGGGATTGTGTCGGCATAGCCGTCTCTTGGCGGCTCTCCTGTGAGAACGCCAATATGAAAGCCATCGCCGCGATCTGAACCAACGCCAGCGACCCATGCTGCAGTTCTGTGAGCCACAGGATCAGATTGCCTATGCTGAAGACCGCGAACAGCGCCCACTTGTTACGCATTAGATCTACCATGTTTCAGGTTTCCTCCTCATATGGGGCTGAGGATTGTGTTTTTTATTCGCTTCAACGTCGTTAAAGCGATGTTCTGGATTCGTACCAGGATGCATACAATCTCATATACCGTAGTACACCCTGGTTTCTTTGCCGTATGTCACCCTGCTGACGACCATCCATGACAAGTCGTGAACAGCTTCTTCAATCACACCAGGCAAAGCACGCTTGAAGACGAAGTCAATATAGGCAGAGACAATGCGAATTTCACCCAACATTACGCGCCACCAAAATCTGGGAAATTAGATGGCCGGCAAATAACCCTGCCTTCACCGTCTGCTTACATATTTAGAGCCGCTAACAAAACCCTTCTGGCGTTGTTGCGCAAGCGTGCCATACCCACGTACTGTCTACGCTTGTACGCCTAGCCAGAATCCCTTCGCCGGGTTTTGTTAGCGACTCTTAACCGATAGGAAATGCTGCGTTATTTCGCAAGCCAAAAGAAAAAGGCCGCAAATTGCGGCCTTTTTCTTTTTTGCAGAACCCATCAGCTTTCCCGCGTTACCCGCAGCACCTCTTCCAAGGTGGTTCTGCCTGCCAATACCTGGGTAATGCCATCCGAACGCAGGCTGCTCATACCCCGCGTACTGGCGTAATCACGTATCTGCGCTTCGCTTGCGCTATCGTGGATCAGACGACGCACTTCGTCATCCACCGTCAGCAATTCATACACACCAGCCCGGCCCTTGTAGCCCAACTGGTTGCATTGCTCACATCCGACCGCCCGATATAGGGGCTTTGCTTCACGCATACCTAACGCAGCCATTTCAGCTTCATCGGGCGTATAGGCAATCTTGCAAGCGGGACAAAGCTGTCGATACAGACGCTGGGCCAATACACCGATCAGCGACGAAGCAAGCAGGAAAGGCTCGATCCCCATGTCCACCATACGGGTCACCGCGCCTGGCGCATCATTGGTATGTATCGTTGCCAGCACCAAGTGACCAGTCAACGAAGCCTGCACAGCAATCTGCGCCGTCTCAAGGTCACGGATTTCACCGATCATGATCACGTCCGGGTCTTGGCGCAAAATGGCGCGCAAAGCACGGGCGAAGCTCATTTCAATTCGGGCATTGACCTGGGTCTGCCCCACGCCATCGAGGTCGTACTCAATCGGGTCTTCCACTGTCATGATGTTGGTGGTCGACGCGTCCATCGCAGCCAATGCGGCATACAGGGTGGTAGTCTTACCCGAACCAGTAGGCCCCGTCACCAACACAATGCCATGCGGCTCGGCGATCAGCTTATGCATGACGGAAAGGGTGCGCCCCTCCATACCCAGTTTCTGTAAATCGAGCCGGCCGGCAGACTTATCCAGCAAACGCAGCACTGCACGCTCACCGTGCCCCGTGGGCAGGGTCGACACACGAACGTCCACTGGTCTACCCGCAATACGCAAAGTGATGCGACCATCCTGTGGCAGGCGCTTTTCCGAAATGTCCAGATTGGCCATCACCTTCACCCGCGAGACGATAGCTGAGTGCAGCTGGCGCTTGGGCTCGATCACATCGCTGAGCTTACCGTCGATACGGAAACGCACGACAGATCGCGTTTCGAAGGGCTCGATATGAATATCCGATGCCCCTTCACGCAAGGCTTCGGTCAGCAAGGCGTTGATCAGCTTGATGATCGGCGCGTCGTCTTCGGCTTCCAGCAAATCTTCGATAGCCGGAAGATCCTGCGCCAACCGGCTCAGGTCCATATCCGCGGCAACATCTTCCGCCACATCGGCAGAATGATTGTCCTGCCGGGAAAACAAGCCCGCCAAGCGCGCATCAAAGATTGCCACGTCCAGCATTTCAACATTGACAGGCCGTCCCAACAGGCGCCGCAGCTCCATCAGCCCGGAAAGATCTGTCCCCTTGCGCAGCAATACATCCACGGTACCGTCGTGCTCGGCGACATCAACCACACCACGCTGGCGGGCAAAGCCATAACTGGCGAGTTTCTGGTAGCTCATGGGGCGGTAGCTGGTGCAGTTTCTGCCGGTTCAGGCGTCGCGGGTTCGGGGGCCAGCAAGCCTTTTCCTGGGCGGGCATCCAATACAGGGGCTACCAACTGGGGCACATCCGGCAAGAGTGCACGATTCTCTATGACGAATCCCATCTGGTCTCTACGCAGCATTTCGTAACGGTCGTTACTCAATGCCGAAGTACTCTGGTCATCACGTAAAATCACAGGCCGCAGAAAGACCATCAGGTTGGAACGTTTATTTTCCCGCTTCTCATAGCGGAACAAGCGCCCTAGCACCGGGATATCACCCAAGAGTGGCACTTTACTCTCGCTTTGGGTCACTTTGTTCTCGATTAACCCACCCAACACAATCGTCTGGCCATCATTAACCAATATTTTGGATTTAATCTGCCGCTTCTTGGTTGTTACGCCGCTATTTTGACCGGTAACAAGAGCTGACACCTCTGTATCAATGCTTGAGACCTCTTGTTCCACCGTCATGGTAATCGAGCCACCTTCCGACACCTGCGGCGTCACCTTCAAAGTAATGCCGATATCCTTTCGGTCCACACTGGTGAACGGGTTTGGGTTACTACCCGTGGCGGACTGAGTTCCTGTAATAACGGGAATCGTCTGACCCACAATAATGCTGGCTTCTTCATTATCCAGGGTGATGATGTTTGGCGTGGACAGCACATTGCCGTCATTATTGGCTTCTAACATCGTGGCCACTGCACCCAAGGTCTTACTGGAATTGGCAATGCCCATGATCATGCCTGCCGGCAAATTCGCGAGGTTGGCTGGATTACTTTTTGCAGTGAGTACAGCACCAGCAATGGAGGTGATGCTGCTAGTTTCTTTACCCAGGTTGCTCACCCCCGCAGCAGCCACATCCCCACGCTCACCGCGAGCAAGCCACTGGACACCAAATTCGCCCACTTTGCCGACATTGACTTCAGCAATCAGCGCCTCCACATAAACCTGGGCACGACGTACATCGAGCCTATCAATCACTGCACGGATATTGTTGTAGACATTGTCAGGCGCGGTAACGATCAGGGCGTTGGTGGTCGGGTCACCCTGCACAGCCACTCCGGGTGATATCTGCCCACCACCGCCTGTACTACTTGGGACAGAGGCAGTGCCGGTCGTCGAAGTACCGCTGGCGCTGCTGCTCGTACTCGTGGTCTGCTGTGGGACATCGGTACCCGTCAGAATGGCTTTCAACGTCGCGGCAAGCTTGGTGGCGTTGGCGTTTTTCAAATAGACCACATGGATATTCCCGCCTGTTGAACCCGCACGGTCCAGGCTATCCACCATCTGTTTGATCTGAGCCAGATGCACCGGGTTATCCCCGCGCACAATCAAGGTATTCGCCCGTGTATCTGGAATCAACGACGTTCTACGTACACCCTCCATCTGCGCACCGGCCGGTGTGGCGGATGCGACGCCGGGGACACTGACCTCTGGCATCAGTTTGCCGATCATCTGGGCGACCTCAAGCGCGGAAGCATATTGAAGCGGCAAAGTAATCAGATTATTGGTGGATGGCTGGTCGATATTGGCAATGATCTGATTCAACCGCTTTACGTTGTCCGCATAGTCGGTAATCACCAATACATTCGAGCCTGGATAGGCAGCAATCGAATTATTCGGTGTAATCAAAGGACGCAAAATCGGCACCATCTGGGCAGCCGATTCATGCATAAGCGGATAGACCTGCGTAACGATGCGATCACCACCCACATTAAGCTTCTGGTTCGCCGTCACACCGAAGTTCTGCTTGGCATCGGCCTCCGGCACAATCTTGACTGCCCCTGGAGTTTCAACAACGGCAAAGCCTTGCAGACGCAAGGCTGACAACAGAATGGTATATACCTCGCGTTTGTGTACCGGACTGGACGAAACGATATTCACCGTTCCCTTCACACGCGGATCAAGCACAAAGTTCTTACCGGTAATCAGACCCACCGCCTTCACGGTTGATTCGACATCCGAGTTAACAAAGTTGAGCATTACCTTGTCATCGGCAGCCATTACCTGGCCAGCCAACATCATGGCAAAAACGAGCGTTTTCAAAGGTTTCATTGTGCAGATTGGCTCTCGATGCTGAAGCGCAGGTTCATGGGTGTCCCATTGCGCAGAAGTTCGATATTGACGGTATTGCTACGGCTGAATGCCGAATACAGCGCAGAGACATCAGTGGCATGCTTCAAGGGGCTACCGTTTACCTTGGTCAGCACATCACCGCTCTGGAGTCCCAATGGCCCAGCCAACGGCTGCGCTGCAGCGTTGTCGACCAATAAGCCTGCACCACCAGGTGCATCGCTCAGGCCACGGACCCAGTCATTGATATTCAGATTCTGCATACCCGCAGCCAGCGCCTGACGACTGATCACCAGGTTTTCACCACCACGGCTTTGGGTTGTTGCCCCCATATTCGCAGCGCGGGACGTCGTGATCGGTTCAGGCATCCGTGGCGGCAGGCTTGGCGGGCCCTCTTCCATTTCTGTATCGACCTGGGGTGGCGCATAAGGGCTGACGCCCTGTGCCGCAGGCTTGGCATCAAGGTCAATACGTTCGCGACGACCGCGGTTGTCCAATAAGGCATGGTCCCCGGCAACTTCAACCAGGCGTACACCCGGTTCGACTTCCTCACCGGTTTTGACCGCAAGCGCTGACGCGCCCGACCGCTCGAAAATAGCGGCCGCAGGAGAAGCTGTGGCAATGACGCCGCGAAGTTTCAAACCAAGTGAAGACAATGAGACTTCTGTCTTGGCTTGCTCACCGAATAGCGCATTGAGCGCAGACATATCGGTACTGGCTTGCACCACAGGAGCTTCGTTTGGCGCTGCCACAGGCAAGGGCGATTTAGGTGCAAATAATTGCCATAGGAAGCCAGCCGCCAACCAAGCAGTCAACAACACGAGCAGACCGTTGAGGCAGCGATAGAACCAAGGCGAGGCAGGCAGGGAGATGATCATCCGGCTATGTATTTTTGTGTAAGGCCGCTGAGAGTGGCTAAAAGGGTAAATATTACGGGGTAATGAGCCGGCATTTATAGCAGCAAGCCAGATTCACCGCCATTACAGCAAAAATAATTCAATTTAGTTGACACTTTTTGAAGGCCTATGCTTTAATCCGCCCCCTCGAAACGACGCCAAGTCGCAGAGAGCCAGCGCGGAGTGGTAGTTCAGTTGGTTAGAATACCGGCCTGTCACGCCGGGGGTCGCGGGTTCGAGTCCCGTCCACTCCGCCAAATTATTTCGGCGGTTACCTGCAGCAAAACTCAGCAAGTAACCAGTAGTACACAGCGATAACTTGACGCTGTTAAGGGTACTGTCACTGTTTAAATATGTGAAGTGCCCTTCCGAAGTCGAACTTGTTTATTCGAATTCGGGCGGTTAGCTCAGGGGTAGAGCACTGCCTTCACACGGCAGGGGTCACTGGTTCGATCCCAGTATCGCCCACCAAGTTAATGCAAAAGTCATAAGACTGAAGCATGGAGTGGTAGTTCAGTTGGTTAGAATACCGGCCTGTCACGCCGGGGGTCGCGGGTTCGAGTCCCGTCCACTCCGCCAATACGCAAAGCCCAGTCATCAGACTGGGCTTTTTTGCATTCCAGCCGTTGTAAGAAGCTGTTCATAGTCTCGCGAGCCAGGCAAGACAAGGCGAAGACAACCGAGGAAGCGACGTTTACTCATGGTAAATGAGTATTCCGAGGACGTTTTCAACGCCGTATTGCCAACGTAGCAGCAGACTTTGAACAAGTTCTAAGCCGCTAGCGACAGATCGTAAACAAGTTCTTAAAATCGCGGCTTGCCTGTATAAGCCCACCACTATGTTGCCTGCACAGTTCGACCAAGCCCTTACTACCTGTCTGTTGCGTGATCACCACTCACTTCGGCAGAAAGCCCGTGCACTGCGCGAGCGCATCAAACAAAAACAACCGGCAGACCGACTGGCAACAGATCTGGAACAAGCTATTGCCACCTCCCAAGCCAAGTACCAGGCCCGCATGGCCAAGCTGCCTAAGCCCCAGTTTGATGACGCACTGCCCGTCAATCAGCGGCGTGACGAGCTACTCAAAGCGATTGCGGCACACCAAGTGGTGATTGTCTGTGGCGAAACCGGTTCAGGTAAAACTACCCAGCTTCCCAAACTCTGCCTGCAACTGGGACGCGGCGTGGCCGGGTTGATCGGCCACACCCAGCCCCGCAGGCTGGCTGCACGCACCGTTGCAACGCGGATTGCACAGGAGCTGAAAACCGAGCTGGGTGACGCGGTGGGCTACAAGGTACGTTTTACCGACAAGTCGTCCGAACTGAGTCTCGTCAAACTCATGACCGATGGCATTCTGCTGGCAGAAACCCAGACCGACCGCTTTTTGAGTCAATACGACACCATCATCGTCGACGAAGCGCATGAGCGCTCGCTCAACATCGACTTTCTGCTCGGTTTTCTCAAGCAGCTGTTGCCCAGGCGGCCCGATCTGAAGGTCATCGTCACCTCTGCCACCATTGATGCCGACCGTTTCAGCCAACATTTTGGTGGTGCACCCGTCATCGAAGTCAGCGGTCGTACCTATCCGGTGGAAGTTCGCTACAAGGAGCTGCGATCTAAAGACGCGGACGACGCCGACCTGGAAATGGAAGAGGCCGTGGTCGATGCTGTACTGGAAGTATGGCGTCATGATGGGCTTGGCGATGTATTGGTCTTCCTGCCCGGTGAGCGTGAGATCCGCGAAACAGCCGAAGAGTTACGCCGCGCCAAGATCATGGGGGCGGAAATCGTTCCCTTGTTCGCTCGCCTCTCGGTGGAAGATCAGCAGAAGGTATTCCGCCCCAGTAATGGCCGGCGCATCGTGCTTTCCACCAATGTGGCGGAAACCTCGTTGACAGTACCCGGTATTAAGTATGTGATCGACTCCGGCCTTGCACGCGTCAACCGGTATTCGCCCCGCGCCAAGGTGGAACAGCTGCAGATAGAGAAAATCAGCCAGGCCAGTGCGCGACAACGTGCCGGCCGCTGCGGCCGTGTAGCTGCTGGCGTCTGCATTCGGCTGTACTCGGAAAAAGATTTCAACGCCCGCCCGGCGTTTACCGATCCGGAGATTATCCGCTCTTCGCTCGCTGCCGTGATCCTGCGCATGCAAGCTTTGCGGCTGGGCAAAGTGGAAGACTTCCCATTCCTGGAAGCACCGTCGGGCCGATTGATTGCCGATGGCTATGCCTTGCTGCATGAGCTGGGCGCAGTGGATGAACAAGGTACGCTTACCCGCCTGGGCAACGAAATGGCGCGCCTACCCATCGACCCGAAGATTGGCCGTATGTTGCTGGCAGGCCGCGATGAAGGCTGCCTGCCTGAATTGCTGATCATCGCTTCTGCTTTGAGCATCCAGGACCCACGTGAACGTCCATTCGAAGCGCGTGATGCAGCCGACCGGGCGCAAGCCAAGTTCGCAGACGAAAAGTCGGATTTCGTCAGCCTCTTGAATCTGTGGCATTTCTTCGACCAGGCATTGAAGAATAAGCAGTCCAACCGCCTGTTGGTGCAGGAGTGCCATTCGAACTTCCTCAGCTACCTGCGCATGCGGGAATGGCGCGAGCTGCATAAGCAACTGGCCGATATCGTCGAGGATATGGGCTGGAAGACTGCAACCGCCCCAAGCCTTCCTACAAAGTATGGTGATGGCGCCAGCAACGTTCCCCCTCTGCCTAAAAAGGCCGAGAAAGAACGCCAGCAAGTTGCACAGCAGGCGCATGACGCCTTGCATCGTGCACTTTGTGCCGGTCTTTTGGGTCAGATCGGTATGAAGCAGCCTGATGACGATGAATACCTCGGCGCCCGTGGCATCAAGTTCAACATCTTTCCTGGTTCCGGCCTGAAAAAAGCACGGCCCAAATGGGTAGTGAGCGCGGAGCTGGTGGAAACCACCAAGCTGTATGCACGTTGTGTCGCCGCCATTCAACCGGAATGGCTGGAGAAGATGGCGGGTCATCTGGTAAAGCGGGACTACTTCGAGCCGCATTGGGACGAAGGCATGGCGCAGGTGGTAGCAAGCGAAAGGGTTACCCTGTATGGCTTGCCCGTCGTCGCCCGTCGTAAGGTCCACTACGGCACCGTCAACCCGGGTCATGCACGCGAAATCATGCTGCGCGAGGGGTTGGCTGGCCGGCGATTCAACACACGCGCTGCGTTCTGGCTACACAACGAGAAACTCATCAGCGAAATCGAGGAACTGGAACACAAGGCGCGCCGCCAGGATGTACTGGTCGATGAGGAAGTGCTGTTCGCTTTCTACGACAGCAAAGTGCCTGCCGATATCGTCAACGGCCAAGGGTTTGATACCTGGCGTAAGCAGATCGAGAAGGAACAGCCACAGCTGTTGTTCCTGAGCCGCGAAGACCTGATGCGCCATGCCGGTGAAGCCATCACCGAACAGCAGTTTCCACCGCAGCTGACGCTCGATGGCATCGACCTGCCCTTGGCTTACCGCTTTGAGCCGGGCCATCTGCTCGATGGCGTGACTGTGCAGCTCCCGCTGCATCTGTTGAACAAGGTGAATGGTTACGCCTTCGACTGGCTGGTGCCCGGACTGATCCGTGAAAAAATCACCCTGCTGGTCAAATCACTCCCCAAGAATGTGCGCCGCCTATGTGTGCCGGTACCCGACTTTGTCACCCGGATGTTGGTGGAGCTTGATAAAGCAGATCGCAAATCGGCGCTAATGCCCCAACTGGCACATGCTGTCAGCCGGGGTGTTGGCCAGCCGGTCAGCATGGATGAGTTCGATACCAGTGATCTCCCACCCCACCTGCGCATGAATATCCGCGTGGTGGACGATGCCGGGCAGGAGCTGGCGAGTGGTCGCGACCTCGTCGCTTTGCGTGCCAAGCTTGGCGAGGCAGCGCAGATAACCTTCCGCGAAGTCGCCGCGTCACCTGCCAGTTCAGCCCATACCAGCACGAATAAGGGAGCAGCTGTTTCCGGCAAACCACACCGCCAAAGTGACAACGTTGCACCAACAAAGAGCAAGGCAAGCGGTCCCTCAATCGAGAAGGAAGGCATAACAAGCTGGGACTTTGGCGACCTGCCGGCCAAACTCACCTTTGAGCGCCACGGCGCGATGCTCACAGGTTTCCCGGCGTTGGTGCCTCATGAGAGCACTTGCGCCATCCGCCTGTTCGATGTAGAGTCGATTGCCAAAGCCGAGCACCGCAAAGGCGTAGTGCGCTTGATGCAGTTCGAGCTGAAGGAACAGGTCAAGCAGCTACCCAAGTGTTTCCCCAACTTCACCCAAACCGCCCTGCTGCTGCGCGGCGTTACCGATTCAGACAGCTTGATGGATGACCTGGTCACCACGGTATGTGACCGGGCTTTTATTGGTGAAGACCCGCTGCCCCGCTCGAAAAAGGATTTCGACAACCAGAGGCAGCGCGCCAAAACCCGCCTGCCTGCAGTGCGCGATGCTGCCTACCGGGTATTGCAGGAGGTCGCAACCGAACATCAACAGCTGCAGAACCTGCTGTCCAAACCGGTACGCATACAGAGTGAGTTGAGGCAGCAGTTAGGAAAGCTTGTCTACAAAGGCTTTCTCAGCACAACGCCATGGGAGCAGTTGACTCATCTCTCGCGTTACCTGAAAGCCATCAAGGTCAGGCTGGAGAAATTCAATGCCAATCAAATCCGCGATGCCCAACGTGGAGAAGAGGTTGCGGCATTGTGGGCACGCTGGGAAGCCGAGCAGGACAAGTGGCGTAAGCAGGGCCGCGACCCTGCGCCTCTGCTGCCATTCCGGTGGATGCTCGAAGAACTTCGCGTCGGCCTGTTCGCGCAGGAATTACGTACACCTTATCCGGTATCGGTAAAGCGCCTGGCCAAGATGCTTGAGGATTTGATGAAGCAATAAGAACCTGTTTAGGATCTTACTGCACAGCCGTGATCGGGATCATGTGCTGCTCGAGTCCTCATGTACAAGAGTACATTCCGGCTTCTGTGCTGCGCTTCACCCTGCTGACGGCTGCTCGTGACAGATCGTAAACAGGTTATAAGAATCCGTTCAAGGCCCACTGAGCATCAGTGATGCGCAGCTGAAAACACCCTCGGCATCTCCATTTGCCATCTGTGGATGCCACTTACGGGTTCCTACAGCTGGTTCACATGCCCCCGCAAGGAGGCATGACTTTTTGTACCTGGCAAATCCAGTGCTGATCACGAACAGACGCTTGCTAACCTCTCATGCATTCCCCATGCGAAATTCCTTGAACAAGCATCAGTAAGCTTATAAGACAAAAGGATAACGAGCGTTGCACTGTCAATGGCGTGAAAGCCAAAGGCTGAAGGCAACCGGTGGTTACCTGGAAGCTGTTTAAGCAGGTTCTAAGGCTTCTTTTGTCGAGGAGATCCAGCATGGCGCGTCGTAACCCTTCCCCCGTGTGCGGTATTGTTGCGGCCCAAAGGCATAGACCAGCTGCAGTACGGCATGCTTTGCGTCGCAGCGTAGCGGCCATATTGCTGGCCTTTCCCCTACAAAGCTTCGCGATCAATGTTGCCAACGAGTCAGACTGGGCAACTGCCATGGCAGCTGTCAGCGCCGCGGGTGCGGGTTCCACCATCACCATTGACTTCACCTCGAATTTTACACTTACCAGCTCGCTTACCGCGTTACAGGCAAATGCCGCCAACGTCACCGTCAACATCAATGGCGGAGGCATGACTGTCAATGGCGCTTCCACCTACCAAGGCATATCCATACAAGGTAATCAAACACCCACCGTCAATATCTCCTCGCTGACCATTTCCAATACACGCGCCCAAGGTGGTACTGGCCAGGCAGGTTACGCTGGTTATTACACTGTCCCGCTGGCCTATGGGTCGGGCGCCGGTGGTGGGGGTGGCACTGGTGCCGGTGGTGGTCTGTTCGTCGGTGGTGGTGCCAACGTGACGTTGACGGGTGTCAGCTTCAGTTCCAACAGTGCTATCGGCGGTACGGGTGGAGCCGGTGGGAGCGCGCAGAACACCTCGGCAGATATGGTCACCGGGGGCAATGGTGGCGCAGGTGGCGTGTTGAATGGCGGCGCCACTATCGGCGGTGGCGGCGCAGGTGGTACGGGTGGCCATAGTGGCAATGCCACGGTCGGAACAGCTGGGTCTGCCTTAGGTTCGGGTGGTGGCGGTGGTGGTGGCAAAGAACCAGCCGGCAATGGAGACTATTCGGCCCCAAGTTTGTCTGGTGGCGCAGGCAGTGGTGGCGGTGGTTCAGGTGGTACTGGCGGACAAGGTGCCACTCAGCACGGTGTCAACAGCCCTGGGGCCGATGGCGGTAATGGCGGTAATGGCGGTAATGGGAATGGCGGTGCAATCTTTGCCGATGCGGGTGGATCATTAACAATCATCGACACCGCCATTAGCGGCGCTACAGCAACGGGCGGGACTGCAGGTGCGGGTGGGACGGGAGCCGGGTCAAGCGCATTTCCTGGTACAGTAGGCAGTAATGGCAGTGCATCGGGCGCAAGCATCTACCTCAACGGCCTGCGTCTTGGTGTTTCGGTGACTTCCGGCACAGTAACCTACGGAAACGAGATCAGTGGTAACGGGCAAGTGATTTCGGGTGTAACCGAAGCGCTCAATAAAATGGGTAGCGGTACCCTGGCCCTCTCTGCTACCAATAATTTCGTCGGTGGAATCGCCATCAACGGCGGTACGCTCTCGGTCGGGGCAGCAGCCAACCTGGGCTATGCCTACAACAATGTCACGATTGGTACTGGTACCACCCTGGCTGTTACCAACACGACCACGCTGGAAAATACCCGCTACATCTATCTGAACGGCAGCGCAACAATGGACATTGCCACCGGTACCACTACCACGGTGCTGGGGTATGTCGGCAATGGCACACCTGCCGGTTCCTTGAACAAGACCGGCGCAGGCACGCTCGTACTGTCGTATGCCAATGGTTATACCGGCACCACAACCATATCGGCCGGTACCGTAAGACTGGGTGCGGTAGGCGGGATTGCAGACAGCAATGATGTCGCCATCAGCGCCGGTGCGACGCTGGACCTGAACAACTTCAGCAAAACACTCGGTGCAGTAAGCGGGGCCGGTAATGTGGTACTGGGCAGCGGCACATTAACAGCTGGCACCAGCGGCAGTCAGACACTTTCCGGCGTCATCTCGGGTACTGGCGGCCTAACCAAGGCAAATAGCGGCACGCTGACGTTGACGGGCGCCAATACCTATACCGGCGCCACTACCATCAGTGCAGGCACCTTGCAGATTGGCAGCGGCGGCACCACCGGCAGCGTGGCAGGTAACATTACCAACAACGCCACCCTCGCCTTCAACCGGTCCGACAACATCAGCTACACCGGCGTGGTCAGCGGTAGTGGCGCACTCATCAAACAGGGTGCGGGCACACTGACGCTCTCCGGCGCGAATACCTACACCGGTGGCACCACCATCAGCGCCAGTACCTTGCAAATCGGTAACGGCGGCACCACCGGCAGCATTGCGGGCAACGTCACTAACAATGCCGCCCTCACTTTCAATCGGTCAGACAACATCAGCTACGCCGGAAACATCAGCGGCACAGGGGCGCTGACCAAACAAGGCGCTGGGGTATTGACGTTCTCAGGTACCAATACGCATTCCGGCGGCACGACGATCAGCGCGGGCACCTTGCAGATCGGTAGCGGTGGCACCACAGGCAGTTTGACTGGGAACATCACCAACAATGCAGCCCTCACCTTCAACCGGTCGGACAATCTCAGCTACACCGGTAACATCAGTGGCACTGGGGTACTTACCCAACAAGGCGCTGGGATATTGACGCTCTCGGGTACCAATACGCATTCCGGCGGCACGACGATCAGCGCGGGCACGCTGCAAATCGGCAGTGGTGGCACTACCGGCAGCGTAGCAGGCAACATCACCAATAATGCGGCGCTGACCTTCAACCGGTCCGACAACATCAGTTTTGCCAATGTGATTAGTGGCAGTGGTGCGGTCACCAAGCAAGGTGCCGGGGTGTTGACACTCTCGGATGCCAATACCTATACGGGCGGCACCACGATCAGCGCGGGCACATTGCAGATCGGCAGTGGCGGTACCACCGGCAGCCTTGTCGGCGATATCACCAATAATGCTGCCCTCGTTTTCAACCGGTCCGACAACATCAGCTACACCGGCGTGGTCAGCGGTAGTGGTGCGCTTACCAAGCAGGGAAACGGCACATTGACACTCACCGGTGCAAATACCAGCACCGGGGGCACCACCATCAACGCCGGTACCTTGCAGGTCGGAAGTGGCGGCACAATCGGAAGCCTTGCAGGGGACGTCACCAACAATGGCACTCTTGCTTTCAACCGGTCGGACGACAGCAGCTTTGCCGGCGCTATCAGCGGAACCGGAGCACTCATCAAACAAGGTAGCGGAGTACTAACGTTAGCCAGCACCATCAGCCATACAGGTGGTACGACGATCAGTGCGGGTACTCTGCAGATTGGAAATGGCGGCACCACGGGCAGCCTGGCAAGCAATATCACCAATAATGCCGCTCTCGCCTTCAACCGATCGGACGACATCAGCTACACCAACACCATCAGCGGCAGCGGCGCACTCGTCAAACAGGGCGCAGGCACCCTGACGCTCTCCAGCACCCAATCCTACACCGGTGGCACCACCATCAGCGCAGGTACACTGCAGATTGGTAATGGCGGCACCAGTGGCAACATCGTGGGGAATGTGACCGACAATGGAACGTTGGCTTTCAACCGGTCGGACGATATCAATTTCACCGGCAATATCAGTGGAACCGGTGCGCTGACCAAGCAGGGTGCAGGGGTACTGACGCTCTCAGGCACAAATACCTATACCGGCGATACCACCATCAGTGCCGGATCACTACAGGTTGGTAATGGCGGCACCACCGGCAGCTTGGCAGGTAATGTCATCAACAACACCGCCCTCACCTTCAACCGGTCGGACGATCTCGGTTACACCGGTAACATCAGTGGCGCTGGTGCGCTCACCAAACTAGGTGCTGGCGTATTGACATTGTCCGGTATGAATACACATGTCGGCGGCACTACCGTCAGCGCAGGTACCCTGCAAATTGGCAGCGGCGGCAACAGCGGCAGTCTGGTGGGTGATGTCACCAATAATGGAGTACTGGCTTTCAACCGGTCTGATGACATCAGCTTCAGCAACATCATCAGCGGCAGTGGCGCGCTCCTTAAACAGGGCAACGGAATACTGACACTTTCCAATGCCAATACCTATACGGGCGGCACTACCATCAGCGCCGGTACTTTGCAGATTGGTAGCGGTGGCATCAGCGGCAGCTTGGTGGGAAGTGTGGTCAATAACGCAGCGTTGGCATTCAATCGGTCGGACGATATCAGCTTTACCGACACCATCAGCGGCACAGGGGTGCTCGTCAAACAAGGCAGTGGAATACTGACACTCGCCAACACTGCCGGCCATACCGGCGGCACGACGATCAGCGCAGGAACGCTTCAGGTTGGGAATGGCAGCACCACCGGCAGCTTGGCAGGTGATGTCACCAATAACGCCTCCCTTGTCTTCCACCGTGCAGATGGTAGCAACTTCATGGGTGCTGTCAGGGGCAGCGGTTCACTCATCAAACAAGGTGCCGGGGTGCTGACACTTACTGGCGCTGCCAGCCATACCGGCGGTACGACGATCAGCGCAGGTACCTTGCAAGTCGGAGGCGGTGGCAACAGTGGTAGCTTGGCCGGAGATATTACGAACAACGCGACACTCTTGTTCAACCGATCCGATGACATCAACGTTGCCGGTACTATCAGCGGCAGTGGTGCTGTCACCAAACAAGGCACCGGTGTGCTGATACTGACTGGTACGAACGCTCACACAGGTGGTACTACCGTCAGCACCGGTACCTTACAGCTGGGGAATGGCGGCACCAGTGGTAACGTAACCGGCGATATCACCAACAACGCGATACTCGCTTTCAATCGGTCCGATGACATCAACTTCGCGGGTGCGGTCACCGGCAGTGGCACACTGGTCAAACATGGCGCCGGCACCCTAACGCTTACCGGTAATACCAGCCACACCGGTGGCACCATCATCAGCGCAGGTACCTTACAGATCGGCAATGGTGGCAATCTTGCAGGCGATATCATCAATAATGCGACGCTCGCCTTCAACCGCACAGACGACCTGGAGTTTGCCGGTTCGGTCAGCGGCACCGGCACTATCGGCAAAACAGGTGCAGGCAAACTGACGTTGACGGGCGATAACAGCGGTTTCTCGGGCGCTACGACCATAGACGCCGGCAGCGTGCTGCTGACAGGCCGCTTGGCCGGCAGTGTGACATTGCAACGTAATGGCACATTGCAGATCGGCAATGGCGGAGCCAGCGGGGACCTCGCCGGCGCCATACGCAACGATGGCACACTGATCTTTGCACGATCAGATGACTACGATTACACCGGGGCTTTGTCTGGCGATGGCGAACTACGGCAGGAAGGCGCCGGCTTGGTACG
This sequence comes from Chitinimonas violaceus, assembly GCF_052601015.1. Lineage (NCBI taxonomy): Bacteria > Pseudomonadati > Pseudomonadota > Betaproteobacteria > Neisseriales > Chitinibacteraceae > Chitinimonas > Chitinimonas violaceus. Next base: position 41,130 of record NZ_JBQXDJ010000032.1, read on the forward strand.
CCTGACCGGTACCTACACCTATACCGGTGCAACCATCGTCAAAAGCGGCAGACTTATCCTGGCGGCGGACCTGAACCCTGTCACCACACTCGTCCTTACCTCGGGTAATTTTGACCTCGGAGGACGCAGCCAGACCGTAGCAGGGCTCTCGGGCCCAGCTGGGACGCTGAACCTCAACAATGGGACGCTGACGCTGCTCCAGACGACAGACTCTGAGTTTGGGGGCGTACTGGCAGGCGACAGTACCAGTCGATTGATCAAGAGCGGTACCGGCACATTGAACCTGACCGGTACAAGCAACTTTACCGGAGGGACTACCGTCAATGGCGGCCTGCTTGCTGTCAACGGGTCGCTGCCATCTGCAGTCATGGTGGATACCGGCGGCACCGTAGGTGGTAATGGCACCTTAGGTGGGCTCACCGTGAACAATGGTGGCATTACCGCGCCGGGTAACTCAATCGGCGTGCTCAAGGTCAGCAACGACATCAATTTCACACCGGGCTCGATCTATGAAGTTGAAGTCGATGCAGCGGGGCACAACGACCTGTTGCAAGGCACGGGCAAGATGACCATCACCGGCGGTACGGTTCGGGTGTTGGCAGCCAATGGGGATTACAAGGCTTCCACTACTTATACGATCGCCACCGTTACCGGCACAGTCAACGGCAAGTTCGACCAGGTCACCAGCAATCTGGCGTTTCTTAACCCGGCACTGGCATACGATGCAACCAATGTCTATTTACAGCTGAACCGTAACAGCGTGGCCTTCAGCACGGTTGCCCAGACACCGAATCAGCGCGGCACAGCGGACGGCCTGCAGTCCCTCGGAGCCGGCAACAGCCTTTATGACGCAGTAGTTGCCATGGATGAAACCAATGCACGCGCTGCTTTTGACGCCACATCGGGGGAAATCCATACCGCTTCCAACCTTGCCGGGCGGGAGGATGCACGCATATCGCGTGAAGCCGCACTATCACGGCTATATGGCGCAACCGATAGCGAGTCCGGCGCATGGGCCCAATTGGTCCATAACTGGGGTAAACATAAAGACGATGGCAACGCCGCAAAGTTGGACCGCAAGCAAAAGGGCGTTGTCGTCGGTCTGGATACAGTAACGGCAGGTAACTGGCGCATCGGTTTAGCAGGTGCATTTACTGATACCGACCTGGATATCGACGCCCGTTCAAGCAATGGAACCCTGAAGAACAAGCAACTGCTTCTCTATGCCGGCAGCCGGTCGAAAACCTTGCAATTACGTGGTGGCTTGGGGTGGAACCAGGGTGAGATGGATAGCACCCGCCGTGTGCAGGTTGGTGCGATCAGCAATACGCTGACAGCAAATTACGATGTGAAGGGACGGCAGGCATTTGCCGAAATCGCTTATCGTGTCCCGATAGGGTCTGCTACCGAAATCGAACCAGTTGCGATGCTGGCCAGCGTTCGGGTCAAACAAGCCGCCCTGACCGAATCTGGTGGTGCAGCTGCGCTAACGGGTAGCGCACACGCTACGACCAGCACACTGTCGGTGCTCGGCCTGCGGAGTAAACTGAATCTGCACGACCAATCGTATCTGGCAGCTCAGCTTGGGTGGCAGCACTACTACCATGCAACGCCTCCAACCACACAGCTCAGTTTCGCCAGTGCGCCGGGAACCTTGCCCTTTGAAACTGCAGGCCCAAGGACAGGTCGCAATGCCTTGCTGACCGATATCGCGTACGACAAGCGGCTTAGTTCAACCTTCAGCATCAGCGCACGGTATCGTGGTCTGAGCAGCCGTTCGAACAGTGATCACGCCATCAAGATAGGGGCACTGAAGACTTTCTAGAAACCAGATCAACGCTTCGCGAGTCAGGGCAAGCACAACGCGGGAACGCCCGAGGAAGCCGAATTACAAAGTGTTCCGAGGGCGTTTCAACGCCGTATCGCTAACGCGCAGCAGACTTTGAACAGCTTCTAAGCTGTTAGGACCGCTTTCGCTGCCGCATGCAATGACGCATTCGCAGCAACCAACACCTGCCCTGCTGACGCCTGAGTCAACGGCTCCCCCTGCCAATCGGTCATCAAGCCACCCGCGCCTTGTACTACAGGCACCAGTGCTGCGAAGTCATGCAATTTCAGACCACTTTCTACCACCAAATCGTACCCACCTTGGGCCAGCAACGCATATAGATACGCATCCCCCCCCCAGACTGTGAAACGGCAACTTGCCGCAAGCGCGTTGAAGCGCTCACCCACAGTACCCGTAAGATATTGCGGCCCCGTCGAACCAAGGCGGGCTTTGGCAAGATCTTTTGTCTCCGCTGTACTCACAGGTACACCATTTAGCGTGGTGGACTGCCCCGATACGCCTACCCAACGTTCAGCAAGCACAGGCTGGTCGATAATGCCCAGCACCGGCTTACCGTAATGCAGCAAGCCGATCAAAGTGCAGAAGGTGGGACGGCCCACGATAAAGCTCTTGGTGCCATCCACCGGGTCGAGCACCCACACCCATTCCGCCGTATCACGTTCATTGCCGAACTCTTCGCCGATGATGCCGTGTTCAGGCAGCTCGGCATTCAAGATCGCACGCATGGCTTGCTCAGCGCCACGATCGGCCAATGTCACAGGGCTGGCATCGGCCTTGTCGTCGATTGCCAATCCAGAACGGTAGTAAGGAAGGATGACGGAACGGGCAGCATTGGCCAAACGAAGGGCAGTGGGCAGAAAGTCAGCAGCGTGGGACATGGTCGGCTCTTAGATAAACTTGGGGCTGCCTATGATAAACGAGGGGTTGGCCGAAACCCCTGATCTCTTTATTCTGCGGTAGACGGATCAGCCTTCGCGCCTCCTTTGCCACTGAGTTTGTCCAATACATCCGGCACAAGACGCTCAGCGAAACCGGCGAGAAAACTCCATACACCAAGCTTGGCGACATCGTCACCACTTTTGGGTAGCGGCAAGCCCAGCTCATTTATTGGGGAAAACTGGGGGAACAGCGTGTTGTTGACACCATCCTGCAGCAGTTGACCCAATAGTCCGCTGGCAAGCAGCCCATAAGCCACCGTTGCGAACAAACCGGCAAGCAGCATAGCCTGTACCACACTGCCCTGCCCCACATCCAGCGCACACAGATTACCAAACGCGGTACCACTGTTCGTCTCGCCAGGCCGGGTGGCGCTGGCGGGCTGGGCCCTGCGTGCGATACTGGCATAGCCACCACTTATCCCAAGCCAGGACACCATCGCCAAAATAGCGACTGCCGGCATTTCGACCAGTGAACTAAAGCAGGCTAAAGCCAAAGCAAGCACCGTAACCCACAAAAGCGTTTCGCCCAGCCGCTTTCTCAAACGCCATGCTTCCTGTTCCCGCAACAGATTCTTGCGGAACACCCATTGACGTTCCGACTGCATGTTGAGCGCCCAGCAACGTAGGCGATCCTCATACTCCTCTTCAGTCTCCACCGGGCGTTCGTTGGCAGCATTGGTAAATATCTGCCCTAGCACAGCAGCCCGCTCTTCCAACTGATGCTTCGGCATCAGCTGCAATACCCATAGTTCGAGGGTGAACAGCTGCTGCCAGTCAAGGTTGTCACAGTCATCCGCCAGCTGTTTGGCTTCGGCATATCGAGGCAGCTTTTCAGCCTCAGGTGGTAATGCGCGAAAATCGGCCACGACCTGATCGACATATACCCCACCAACAGCCCGGATTTGAGCTAGTGGCCGATTGGACCGGCGTGGATTGTTCATTATTTTTCTCCTCCCATACACTTTTACAGCTTGTCTTTGTGCTCACAGCATCCGCATGGAAGCCCCCAATTGCAAGCACCCCCTATGCGTTAACACAATCAGTCTGCATCTTCGTCGTATTTCTTGTACGAAATGCTGACTTCGATGCCAATAATGCTTGAGCACTTAAGCAGACAAATGACTGGCAACGGTCATATGACTCAATGTAGTCAACAATCCGAAAGCTCCCTTCATGTATACATCCGCCTTCAAGACACTGTGTCTTGCGTTGTCTGTCCTGTCCGGGTCAATCGCCTTGGCAGCACCAAGCCGATGCCCTGCAAACGGGGTTTATCTTCAAGTCCTGGGTTCTGGTGGGCCGGAGCTTAATGGCCGGGCACAGAGCAGCTATTTGATTTGGGATAAGGGAAATGCACGTGTACTGATCGATGCAGGGCCAGGCAGTGCAGTGAATTTTGGTCGGGTAGGCGCACGCTATGAGACGCTGAACGTAATCGCCTTGACGCATCTCCATGCAGACCATAGCGCTGACCTGCCAGCCTTTGTGAAGAATGGCTTCTTCAGTGATCGCAACAAAGATCTACCCATTCTCGGGCCGGATGGCAGCAGTCGTTTTCCCGCAACCACCGATTGGTTGAAAGCGCTTTTTGCGTCTCCCGATGGCGCATACCGTTATCTGGACAGCTTTGTATCCGGTAATGACGACCCGGCTTACCGTCTGCAACCGCAAGATGTCCTGCCCGAAGAGGGTGCAACCCTGACACCTTATCAGGAAGGTGACCTGACATTGACAGCGGCCGGTGTAACACATGGGGCGGTACCAGCACTGGCATGGCGAGTAACGCTCGGCGATCGTTCCGTGGTTTTTTCGGGCGACACGAATGGCAATGGTGATGCGTTGCAGAAGCTGGCGCAGGGAGCTGGCCTGCTCGTCGCCCACAATGCGGTACCGGAGGGTGCCCGAGGTGTTGAACGCGCGCTGCATATGCCACCCTCGCGCATTGGAGAAATCGCAGCGGCAAGCGGTATCAAGACGCTGCTACTGTCGCATCGTATGAATCGGACGCTCGGACGTGAGCAGGATACCCAACAAGCCATACGTAAGTATTACCAAGGTAAGCTGTCTTTCGCCAACGATCTGGACTGTATTCCACTTCCTCGCAATGCGCCGTAAGTGCGTTCATTGAGGTACGCTTGCCCGGTACTCTGCAACCCAAGCTGCTCTTACTAGCAGGTACATAGGTAACTGTTTTCACAGAGAAATTATTCCAACAGACTATCAGAGCATTCGCATATTAATGCATTCGTCATGATAGATTTCGCGCGCTTTCCGGTGACTCGAACGAAGTTACCGGGTTACTTGCCGAGGAATCTTGACCGATGCGCCGCTCCAGCCTTCTACTTAGCCTCTTATTCACTGCATTGCTGACCGCTTGTGGCGGCGGTGGTGGCAGTAATAGCAATACAAGCACTACTCCGGTCACGCCACCTACTGTGCCACCTACTGTCCCGCCCACTGTCCCACCTACTACACCGCCCAGTTCTGCACTCGATGCAGCACTAGTCAGTGGAGATCCAAGTGCACTTAATGATGCAAAGGAAGTGGCTATTCGGGCACGCGATTTTGTTCAACAGATCACAGATCACAGATCACAGATCACAGATCACAGATCACAGATCACAGATCACAGATCACAGATCACAGATCAGCAGACTGCTCGGATTGCAGCAATAAGCAAAGGTGTAAGCAGTGAATATCGGCCCGGCCAACAAAGCCAATTTGTATTGCCCTCGAATAACGAACAGGCACAGCCACTGATTGTGGGAGACAAAGGCAATGTATTAGCCAGTATCAGCGTTGCAGAAGGCGGTCGTAGCGGCGGGTATGGTGTCAATGTATTGGAGCAATTCCAGAACGGCAGCAACACAGCACATATACCCGAATTCAAACGCTTACTGAGCTGGCTGGTTCAAGGCGATGCCGACAGTACCTTGTCCAGCTCATTGCGCTTAGCCTGGGTTGGGCTCGACGCCAATCAGGGCTTAACTGGTTTGAACAAAGCGGAAGTGAAAGCAACCAACTTAAATTGTGACTTCATCGCTGATTCAAATTGTGCAAAGGAAGCACAGCTATTAGTGGTTGGAAGCGGAGTAACAGCAAGCCCGAGTCTTGAGGCCAATATCCGTGCACTAATCAAATCTGGCAAACCCGTGCTCTATCTGCATACCGGCAATTGGAGCCAAAGCGATTCTGGCCAACAAACATTGGCCGCCATGGGCCTCTCGTTCGGTGGTGACAATGGCAACTATTGGCAGGCAGATGCTGTAGCATCAGGCCGCAGCAGTGCGAACAACCTCACCGTTACAACCCAGTTTACGGATGTACTGCCACTATTGAACAGGCTAGCCAATGAAAGCTTCCGCACAGACTACGACTGGAGCAAGTGTTCTGGTAACAATTGCACAGACGTCCCTGGTCTTCAAACTGAATTGCTTAAGCCTGCAGAAGTGTTTCGCAACCAGATCGATGAATTCAACCAAAGGGGGCGGAATATCTTCACTACCTCCAACACCACACTACTAAGGTTGATTGCACTATGGGCCGACGTAACGCGTAAACAGATCAAATACCCACTCGATAAAGCGAACCAAACCATCGCCTTCCAAAAAGCGATCGTTGCGGATACCTGGGTTGCCTACGTACGGAACAAGAACGTTGCACAAACGGACCTTGGCACCTTCGCGTCCAGTACTGCAGCCAGCTTGCCTGTTTCAACCGCGGATGAAACGGTAACAGTTACATTGCCAGCAGAACATGGCTTTACTACGGTCGGTCGCTTAGCAGTTCCCGGTAAAGCACTGCAAATTGAACTAGGGTCTGTTGACGTTTTGACTTCGGTATATTGAAGAAGCGCAGCAAACCCGCAGAATTACGGTTCCTATACCAATCACCCTGCGGGTTTGCTATGCCCCGATTGATGCTCAGTGACGAGCTTT
>NZ_JBQXDJ010000033.1:0-47417 GCF_052601015.1 Chitinimonas violaceus
AGCCTCTGCCTCCTTAAGCACGGTGATGATTTGGCTGTCCGAAAATCTCGATTTCTTCATTTTGTAGAACTCCCTCTATCCGAGAAAATTCTACTTCTGCACACCCCTATTTTCCGGGGGGATTACCATGCTCCACAACCGGTTCATAGCATTGTCGAACACCCTACTCGGAAGCCACCACGTAACCATGCGTAAAGATATCTATTGGCATTAGTAATCTGCCCTCAATCCAGATGCCTTTTAAAAGGCAATTCAGAATGGTGAGCCGCTTGTTCATTCTGTCTCGATTTTCAGTTACACACCTCAAGGCTTAAAAAAGAATGCCCCAGACAAAGCCGGGGCATTCTTTACTGCTGCCACACACTTACTCTTTCTAAGCATCTGTTCACGCTCTTACTAGTGCAGCTGGAATTAGGGCTTATGTGCTGCTCTGGCACCCCGCTTACAGCTACTCGCGACAGATCTTAAACGTGCTTCTAAGGCGTATACGACTCAGGCTACCTAGGCATCAACGCTTGGCTGTAATGCGACGGGTATTCAGACCGTCGCTGAATATCACTTCCCATTCGCCACCGCTTGGTACGCGACTGATATCTACCACGCCTTTTCCACCTTCGATATCCACCCCAACCAGGGTCTTTGCTCTACCTAAATGCACCAAGGTCAGATATCTGAAGCGGCTATCATCCCAAGTGAAACTCAACTTGCCGGCATTTTCATGCCACGTCAACTTCACCCCAGCCGCCTCATTGCTGGTGTACCTTGCTGCAGCACGTCCTACTATTTGTGGCAGCACCTTGCCTGCTTTAAGGATTTCAATACGATCTATTTCTGCAGAGGGTTTGACCAGCTTCACAGAGAAACGCGACCACGGTGTAGTGGAGTCTGCCACCTCAACCACATTGAACGACGTTACCAACTGGCTACCATCTTTTAAATACAATTTCAGTTCGTACTCGCCGATAGGGCGAGTAGGAATACCAAAACTGCTGCCCACCGGCTTAAGCTTCACACCATCTTTATCAATCCTGCCTGTAACTTCCAATAGTTCTACTTTAACCGAATATGCCTGCATCGCCGATGCAGAGGGGTAAAGCCAACTTTCTAAATGCGCCTGTACCTTGGCATAGCCGTAGTCAGAGAACCACTCTCCACCGCAGTAGCCCATGATGTCTTTTGCTTTATTAGGTTCAATTTGGGCTATCACACCGGCAACGTTGTCATAAATGATCGCATCACCCAGCCCCCCCTCAGAGTAAGGGAACTTCTTGTCCGGATCCGCAGCACCTCCACACGGTGCATGTGGACGCCCCATGTTGTGACCAAGCTCATGAACCATTGTTTTCAAATGGCCCGATGAGCGCGTATCCAGCCCAATAGATGCTCGCGAGCCACCCTCACCTGGGGAAGTCACCCAGCCCAGCCCTGCTGTACCACCCGGGAAATCTGCATCTGGCACCAAACCGTAGTAGTTCCTCTCGTTGCCTTCTGCTTCGCGCAGCGTAGTCAACTTGTCCAAAGTATTATCCCAATCAAACCCACCATTGATTAAGAATTCAGCACGCTGATCAACGGAAATATTGGTCTCGGCGATTGGGAGTACCTTACCCAGCAATGTACGGACTGTTGCCAAGTCCGGTACCAATCCCGTCAGATTCCGCTCTTCCACTTTAAGCGGTACCAGTGTCAAAGTAAGATTGGTTGGACGGCCAACTACAGGGCGTGCTGTTTCACTTGCACCTGTTGTCGTCTTTTTAAGCGGATCAACTGCTACTTCCAAACTCAAATCTTCCTGTATCCAGCTGGCAGGCAGCTTGGTCGTGAATGTCTGATCCAAAGCACTAGCCTGCGGTACGGCCATCAATTTGCTTGGGCCTGTTAGTTGAATGAAACCCAACACTTTGCCATTTGCTTTACCTGTGACCTGAACCTCAGGACTGGCCGTTCCATCGCGGCCGGCAACAAATACCCGCAGCAACGCTTGCTTCCCAGGCACAAGTCGTTGATACCCCTCACCAGGGGCCTGCAAATAGGTTTGGCCGACTTCTACGCGGGCAATCGCAACAACAGGCTTACCTGCAGCAGATGCATTGACATCAGTCACCACACCTGCAATGACATCGGCGACACCGCTGCCCTGAAGCACAACCTCCCCTCCCCCGGCCGGCAGTGCGAAAGTCAGCGAGCCCTGTTCCCTGGATGCGATGCTGACCGCCACTTTATTGACCGTCACCGTTGCGACACGATCCAGATTTCTGCCCTTAACCGTAACGATTTGACCGGGCTGACCGGCTCTGGGCACCATGTCTTTCGCCGCTATGGTTTGCAATACCGTGAAACTCTGGCTGTTGTCACTGATTCTTCCGTTTTTCTCTCTCAACGTTAATTCAGCGCTTACCGCATCCACAGGAACAGTGACTCGTAATTTCTGGCTATTAACTACCTCCGGCTTTGCCAAGGCGGATACTTTATCGGTATGAAAAGAGATATCTTGTATCCCGTCGAGTCCCTCGCCTTCGATTTCAATCACACTGCCAATTTGGCCCTGCGCTGGCGTAATGCGGGCTACAGATACAGGTGTTTCAACGGTAATAGGTTGCGGCAAAGTCAGCACCTGATTATTGCCATAGTGAAGCGTCAAACTACCTGATCTGGAATCTTTTTCAATGTAGACCTGTATCTCCGTATCCTTCTTGTTATAAGGATAGATACTTAGCTCTTTACCATTCAGTCGTACCTCTTTCACAAGGTCAAGGTTGGCACCAATCAGCTTCAGATAGCTACTGCTATAGATGACTCGGGGATTCAATCGAGTAACAGTCGGCTCTCCAGCCATCGCTACGGTCTGCGTTGATAAGACTGTTGCGCCAGCAGACTCCAGCTGCACCATCCCCGATTTTGCGTTGGCAGGCACCACCAAGGTCAGTTGGCTATCGGAGTCCTGAGTAACAGTAACCTCTACACCGCCCAGTAAAGCCCGCTTTACTGCCAACAGGCCGCTACCGGTAACCGTGATACGGTCACCTGCTTTTACGCCCAAGGGGGAGACACCAGTGATAGCCAAACTGGAAGCCGGCGGAACGGGTGTTGGCGTCGGTGTCGGTGTTTGTGATGGAGCGCTCCCGCCTCCCCCGCAAGCAGATAGACCAAACAGTAAGCAGATCAACAGTGTGCTGAGGGATTTCGATCGGGAGTTCATACTAATATCCGGTAATTTTATTAAGTTCGCCAGCTCAGCGAACGGCCGCGATATTAGCAAGATCTTCTGGTGTTGTGAAATATATTAATGACGTAGTCATCAACGGGAACTTATTTCATCGCATTGATAAAAAAGGATTTTTTTATAATTCGCCTCTGAAAATTCTTAACGAGTGATGCCATTGTCAATGAGAACGCCGACCCATTACAGTGCAAGACACTGATAAATGTGGATCTACAACCCACGCATCAAATCACGCTTGATGTCCTCGATATGTTCTAGACCTACAGAGATGCGTACCAAGCCTTCATGAATCCCAACAGTGGCCTTCAATTCCGGGCTAAGCCGGCCGTGCGTGGTGGTATAGGGATGTGTGATCGTCGACTTGACGTCACCCAAGTTCGCAGTACGGCTTAGCAGCTGCACACTGTCGATGAGTTTCCAGGCTGCATCCTTGCCGCCACGGAGTTCAAACGACACGACACCCCCACCGCCAGCCTGTTGGCGCTTGGCCAGTTCATGCTGAGGATGGGAAGGCAGACCGGGGTAATAGACTTTTTCCACAGCAGGCTGTTGTTCCAGCCACTGCGCCAACGCGAGCGCATTCTCACAATGGGCTCTCATGCGTAGCCCCAAGGTTTCCAGTCCCTTCGTCAACACCCATGCGTTGAAGGCTGAGAGCGTGGGCCCAGCTGTACGTAAAAACTGATATACAGGTTCAATCAACGCTTTACTGCCGACTACAGCGCCGCCCAGCACCCGCCCCTGCCCATCGATATATTTGGTCGCAGAGTGGATTACCAGATCCGCCCCATGCTTAAGCGGCTGTTGCAGCACTGGCGAACAAAAGCAATTGTCCACAACCATCAATGCACCATGCTGATGTGCAATAGTAGCGATACTTGCGATATCTGCGATTTCAGTCAGTGGGTTCGAGGGGGTTTCAAGATAAAACATCCGTGTCTCAGACCGGACTGCACTATTCCATGCGGCAGGATCCGTCGCATCGACATAACTGGCACTCACCCCGAACTTACCCAGCCAGTTATTGAATAACTGAATAGTAGCGCCAAACATGCCGTTTGATGCCAGGATATGGTCACCTGCTTTCAAATGCCCCATACATAAGGCCAGGATGGCTGACATGCCACTCGCTGTCGCAACCGCTGTCTCGGCACCCTCCATTGCCGCCAAACGTTCCTGAAACTGATTAACTGTCGGGTTAGTGAAGCGCGAATAGATATACCCAGGCTCGGCTCCCGTAAAGCGGGCCGCTGCTTGGGCAGCATTGTCCGCTACAAAGCTCGACGTCATATACAACGCTTCGGCATGCTCGCCAAACTGGCTGCGCTCCTGGCCCGCACGTATGGCCAGGGTTTCTAGGTGGTAGTCGAATTCATCATGCATATGGCGGGACCCGATTTGGTATTAGAACCTGCTTACGATCTTTCGACGCAGCCGTGATCAGACCGGTTTTCGCCTAGCACACAAGCCTCGAACAGATTCTTGGAATGAACGCGAAGTAGAATGAAACAAAACGGCAGAAGGGGGCTACATCGAAATAGACAACTACCTCTTGCCCGGCTTATCACAACGCAGACTGAGCTGCGGGCCATTGCCGATATATACAGCCGTACACTTCTTGACGCCTTGCGGCAATGCCTGCACCAGACGAATGTCGCTATGACCATATAGGCACGCGGCATAGAACTGTTGGTTTGGCTCCTTACTCAGGTCCCAAGAGTAGCGATGTTTGGCTCGGTCTCCATCACCGTATCCACCTAACGGCGGGAGATCATCCGCATTTGCCTCACTAGGCACGCCCGCATAGAGCTCCACTCGGTCTACCGGAATCTTGGCGACCGTTTCCTGCGATGAAGGATCGCCAGTCTGCCCTGAAGGGGCTCTGGACCAGCTGCTCCAACCCTGCGGAAGGGAGTCAACCCGTTGCTTGATACTCAAACTACTTGGGCAATTCAGCTCAAACGCCAAGGCCGGGCTCATTGCTGTCAACACCATTAAAAGAAATGCAAACTTGCGCATACAAACACTTTCCTGTGAATTCAACGATTCTGTTACATCAAGAAGCAGCAAAGATTATCCAAACATCCCTCCTCCTTTTGAGAGCAAGGTTCTCCTACTGCCTAGAAATAATGACAGCCCCTCAGCCTATCGCCACCCTTATTCCAAACAGAATAAACACCACTCCGAGAAGGCGGTTTACCCAGACTACGTAGTGTGGCGCCTCATCAAGATGACGAATCACAAAACCAGCCCCGGCAATCAATACAGCCTGGTAAACACAATTAAGCGAGATAAACACGACACCCAGTACAACAAATGTCCAGGGGCTCGCGTCAGCTGCAACAAATTGCGGGAAGAACGCCATGAAGAAGACGATAGCCTTTGGGTTGAGCAAGGTAACCAACAAACTACGGCGATAGGCGTCCCCTTCCGCGGGCTGACTTATAGCGAGGCTCTGTTCCCGGGATAGCAGGCTATTTAAACCCAACCATACCAGATAAGCCCCTCCCACATACTTGAGAATACTGAATGCCATAGGGTTGGCAGCCGGTAGCGCTGCGGCACCAATTGCAGCAGCAGTCATCAGAATGGCATCCCCCGTACTGGTTCCCGCCAATGCGGCAAAACCTGCTCGACGCGATGCGGTGGCCGAACCGAGAATGGCCAAAGTTCCCGGTCCCGGGGAAAAAATCAACAGGGTGGAGGCAAGCAAAAACGCGGGGAAGTCATTGATACCAATTATCATGGACTTGTAAATACCTTCAGACACGCCACTTCACAGTTGCTTCCAAGAGTATCCAATAACCCTAGCCGTACAGTAAGCACAGACAAAGTACACATCCCTTTCTCGCTTAATGCCAGAAAGGCGGAGAACAAAAAAACAGGGCGGCATTAGCCGCCCTGTCCTTATTCAAACCAACACAATTCAAGGGTGCATTGCTGGGATACGATCCCCCAACTGCCGGCGCATAAACTCATGAAAGTGAAGCATGCCATCTTCCATTGGGCTTTGGTAAGGACCAAACTCGTTGCGCCCTTCCTTGTACAGGCGCTCCCGTCCTTCTTCCATCCGGCGGATGATTTCCATATCCTCGACGGCCGTCTCTTGATAGGCCTTCTGTTCTGCCTTCATAAAATCCGGCTCGAACAGCACCACCTCCTCCGGGTAATAGAACTCGACAATGTTCTTGTACTTACGCGGCCCATCCGGTAGCAACGTCGAAATCACCAAGGTATGCGGATACCACTCAACCATCACATTCGGGTAATAGGTCAACCAGATTGCACCGTGCTTTGGCACCACACCACGATTGAATGCCAATACCTGCTTGTGCCATTCGGCGTAAGACCGGGAACCCGCGCGGGCCAGTTCGTTATGGATACCTACCGTCTGCACAGAGTACCAATCGGCAAACTCCCACTTCAGATCATCACACTCCACAAAACGGCCCAAACCCGGGTGGAAAGGATCGACGTGATAATCCTCAAGGTAGACCTCAATAAAAGTCTTCCAGTTGCCGGTGTAGTTATCCACCTGTACATCCGCCAGCATGTAATTGCTGAAGTCCAGCTCAGGAGCAACGCCCAGGTCTTTTAAATCCGCCTCAACATCTCGGCCGCCTGTACCCAGCTCGAATAACATACCGTTCCAGCGCTGTAGCTCAGTCCGAGGCAGATTCAAGCAAGGCTTCTCAGGGAAATGCGGTGCACCAAGCAGGGTTCCCTGGCCGTCATAGGTCCAGCGGTGCAAGGGACAAACGATGTGATTGTTGTTGCCGCGGCCGTCCAACATCAGGGCCTGGCGATGCCGACAGATATTCGACAATAACTGTACGCCACCTTCGGTACGCTTAAGCATACGACCACGGTCGTACATCTCCAGCACCTGATAGTCCCCCACATTGGGCACCATCAACTCATGGCCGACGTATTTCGGGCCATGGGCAAACAGTTGTTCCTGTTCCAGCTTATAAAAGTCTTCGTCGAAGTAGACAGAGACTGGTAGTTGCGCATTAGCAGCGCGAAGCAGATTGCGAGATTCCAAGTTGGACATATCCCACACCCCCAAGTAGTCAGGGTGAGGCGCAATCCATCAGAGCCAGACAAGCTATCACAGCCTGCTGTCTCCTAGACCGGCGCCCCAACACCCGAAGGTCTAAGAACGTCTTGCCTTGATGGATTACGAGTCGGCCAAGCTTTGCGCTCGACCGGAGAGGGGCCAATGACCCGCCTCCCTAGCCTCATGGCCCTTTGGGGCAAGCACCAGGCGCGTTTTTCAACGCCCTAATACCCGCGCCGGGCGAGGTGCCTCAGCGCTAAACAAATAATGATGAATTTTGGCTCAATTCAACGTTGCAATCAAGCCATCAATCGTGAATTCATCTCTAAAATCACCTTAATAAATAAGGAGATAGCGATAATTATCAGCCAGCAAAGACAACCCGACAATGCGGGCTGTCTTTATTGGCAACTGAAACTCAACAAGCGGGCTTATTTTTCGACAAAAGCGCGTTCGATAACGTAGTCGCCTGGTACACCAATACGCGGCGAAACATGGAATCCTCGCGAGTCTAATAGTGCACAGGTGTCTTTCAACATGCTGGGACTACCGCAAAGCATGGCACGGTCGGTTTCCGGGTTCAATGGGGGTAAGCCGATATCCGCGCACAGTTTGTCGCTCTCGATCAGATCCGTCAAACGGCCCTGATTGCGGAACTCCTCACGCGTAACACTCGGGTAGTAAATCAATTTTTCACGGATCACATCGCCAAAAAACTCATTCTTGGGCAACGCTTCCTGGATGTAATCAGCATAAGCCAGTTCACTGACCGTACGCACACCATGAAACAGAATGACCTTTTCAAAGTTTTCGTAGGTCTCAGGGTCCTTGATGATCGACATAAAAGGGGCAAGACCTGTACCTGTACCGAAAAGAAACAGGTTCTTACCTGGCTTCAGGTCGTGAATAACCAAGGTGCCCGTAGGTTTACGGCTGACCAATAGCTCATCCCCCACTTTGAGGTGTTGCAGACGGCTGGTCAGCGGACCATTTGGCACCTTGATGCTGAAAAACTCGAGATGTTCTTCGTAATTGGCGCTGGCGATCGAGTAGGCGCGCATCAAGGGGCGCTCATTCACCTGCAGGCCAATCATCACGAAGTGCCCATTCTCAAAACGCAACCCCGGATCACGCGTGGTTGTAAAACTGAAGAGGGTGTCGTTCCAATGATGAACGCTCAGAATGCGTTCGGTGGCAATCGTGGACATGAGTGGTAAATGAGAACAGCTGTTATCGTCAGAGAGCGATTCTAACAAACTATGCGCCCTGCCCTCCACCTATTCGGGCATTTACATCGCTCAATTTGGCATATCGCCGTCTGTTTCCAGAAAAACTAAATACGCATATTCAGTTCAGCAAGTCGGACAGAGTAGCACTACATTCTAAGATGGAAGCTTGCCACCACAGGACGAGCCACCGGTAATCAAGTTGATACAGAGGGGACACAATATGTCACCGAGGCATCTGCCATGTCACCCATGGTTCATCGCGTTGACCGTGCCAATACAAGCTGTAAGTCGAAGCAGCCTATCGTCAAACAGGCAGATTGGCCGTTCTGTCTGTCCGCAGCAGGCTTCAGTCTTGAGCACCCGCTAATCAAAAGGCTGGCTTCGGTATGGCGCGTTCCAAACAACTTCTTGCGGCAATCATCGTCAGCCTGACACTGGTCTACGTCGCCATTGGCACTGTGCAATACCGTCAGTTCCAAAGCCTCGACCAAGTCATGCAAAAAGCCGATGACAACGCGTTATGGACCTATCAGCAGCTCAACGTCGAGTACAACCGGTTTGACCATGCTGTAAATCAGCGCCGGTTCGATCCGGCCAGCATGCCGCTTAGCGAATTACAGCTACGTTACGATGTCTTCGTCAATCAGGTCGATGCGATCAAGTCGGGCTCCGCCCAGGCGCTGATGCGGGACGAACCGATCTATGCCGACGCTCGCCAGTCACTCATCGAATTGGTTGGAGAGGTCGATCATTACCTGGGGGTCAAACCTGATCGCAAAGTCACTTCCGACACCCTATATGGCGTTCGGCAGAAAATGCTCGATCGTGCCACCGTCATCCGCGAACTAGTGCTGACCGCGCTGCGGGTTTCGAACAATATCGTACGCGCCCGCACCGAGGAGGTCCGCAAACAGATGTTGCAGACCGCTTCGCTGACCCTATTCCAATGCCTTTTGACACTGGCTTTTGGGATTGCTATCGTCCGCCAGGCCAAGCGGCGCGCCATCGCCCAGGCAGAAATGCTGGAGTCACTGCGCCGGACCGAGGAGGAACTCGAAACCCGCGTCTCCCAGCGTACGCTGGAGCTGCAGCATGTAAACCTGATGGGTGACAAGGCGCTTGAACTGACACGATCAGGCTACTGGCACGTACCGCTGAACGATCCAGGCTGGCTGCATCTTTCACCACGAGCCGCAGCCTTGTATGGCCATAACCCCACCAAGAACGACTACCGGTGCAAACTGGAAGGCCAGTGGTTCGCAGACATGCATGCAGCCGATGCACCCGCTGCCGTCCAGGCCCGCGACCAACTACTTGCGGCACTGGCAGGGAAAATCCCTAACTATGAAGCAACCTATGCCTACCGCCGGCCGATTGATGGCAGGATCATCTGGATCCATAGCGCCGGTTTTATTGTGCGGGATGCCTTAGGACTACCAATCGATGTCTATGGTGTATCGCAGGATATTACCGAGCAATTGATGGCGCAAAGAGCGCTGGATAACCAACTGGGTTTTCAGAAAGCGCTTTTCAATACCATCCCCTACCCGATCTTCTACAAGGACGTTAATAACCGCTTCCTCGGGTTCAACCACGCCTATGCAGAAACCTTCCAGGTCGATACATCTGCACTGATAGGCAAACGCGTCACCGATGTTGACTACCTGCCCGAAGCGGACCGCCAGCACTACCACCAGGAAAGCGAAGAAGTCATCGCCACCGCTGGCACCATCCAGCGAGAAGCGCTGTTCCCCTTTGGCGACGGTACCAGCCATCACGTTCTGTATGGTGTCTCTGGCTTTCGCAAGGCCGATGGCACACCAGGCGGCTTGATCGGCACGATCATCGATATCAGCCCCCAGAAGGCAGCTGAACGCGCCATGGCGGATGCCAAGGAGCTAGCCGAGGAAGCAACGCGGATGAAATCAGACTTCCTGGCCAATATGAGCCATGAAATCCGCACACCAATGAACGCCATCATCGGCATGTCACATCTGGTGCTGACCAGCGAACTCAACCCCAAACAGCGCGATTACGTCGAAAAGATCCAGCGCTCGGGCCAGCATCTATTGGGGCTCATCAACGACATCCTCGACTTCTCCAAGATCGAGGCAGGCAAGCTGACTGTCGAACAGATCGAGTTCTCGCTCGCCGCCATGCTCGACAATGTCGCCAACCTGATTGGTGAAAAATGTACCAGCAAAGGTCTGGAGCTTATTTTCGACGTGGATGTCGACCTGCCCGACAAACTGCTTGGCGACCCCTTACGGTTGGGACAGATCCTCATCAACTACGCCAACAATGCCGTCAAGTTCACCGAAACCGGTGAAATCATCGTACGAGCCCGACTGCAATCTCGTCAGATCAATGAGATCCATGTGCGCTTCGAAGTGCAGGATACCGGCATCGGGCTGACTGCGGAGCAGCAGGCGAGGCTTTTCCAATCCTTCCAGCAAGCGGACAGCTCAACCAGCCGCAAATACGGCGGCACCGGGCTTGGTTTGGCCATATCGAAGAAACTGGCTGAACTGATGGGTGGAGAAGTCGGTGTGGATAGCAACGTCGGCCATGGCAGCTGTTTCTGGTTCACTGCGAAACTCAACATTTCTGCAGAGCAAGGCATGTCGCTGATTCCAGAGGCCGATATGCGCGGCCGCAAGGCACTAGTGGTCGACGATAATCCACAGGCCCGGCTGATTCTTGCCCATATGCTGCGGCATATGAGCTTTATCGTCAGCGAAGCCGAGTCCGGTGAACAAGCATTGGAATTGGCAGCCGAAGCCAATGCAGCAGGCAAACCTTTCGAAATTGCCTTCCTCGATTGGAAAATGCCCGGCATGACTGGGCTGGAAACCTATCAGCGCATGGCCCAGCAGCCCAACCCGCCCTACCCGGTCATTGTTACCGCTCATGGAAAAGATGAGGTTTCCCGCGAAGCGGAGCAAGCAGGAATCACAACGCTACTGGTCAAGCCAATTAATCATTCGCTGCTGTTCGACGCCGCCACACGTGCATTGGGCCATGCACCGCTAGCGGAAAATACACCACGGCGTACCGGCCGGATCAGCAGTACCGACCTGGGTAAAATCAGAAACGCCCGCATACTGCTGGTTGACGACAACGACCTAAATCAGCAAGTAGGGCGGGACCTGCTCGAAGCAGCTGGCCTTGTCGTCGAAGTGGCAGAGCATGGCAAAGCTGCACTAGACGCGTTGGCAGATGCCCGCTTCGATCTCGTGCTAATGGACATGCAGATGCCGGTGATGGATGGCATCACCGCCACACGCTTGATCCGTACCCAGACCGAGCTGGACACCATGCCGGTCATCGCCATGACAGCCAACGCCATGAGCAGCGACCGGGAACTCTGCATAGAAGCAGGCATGAACGACTATATCGCCAAACCCATCGACCCTGACGAGCTATTCAGCACATTGCTGCACTGGATACCGCCGAAGCTGAATGCGGAACCTGTCGAGACCAGTGCACCAACACCATTAGTCAATGCAGCGCCCGTACCAGCAGGGTCTGATCCCCTGACGGCTATCGCAGGCCTGGACGTGGCAGCAGGTATGCGGCGCGTACTGAACAAGCGTTCGGCTTATGAAAATATGCTGCGAAAGTTCATCACCGGCCAGGCCGATGCAGTCACGCAATGCCGTACCTTGCTGATCGATGGTCAGCGCGAGGATGCCCGTCGCGCCATCCATACCTTGAAAGGTACAGCCGGCACAATCGGCGCGACAGCGCTATTCGAGCAGGCGAACGACGTTGAGCTGGCGCTGCAAGGCGAAAGCAATGAATTCGAGATTCTTTCGCTATTGCCCAACCTGGCAAAAAACACGGCAATACTGATCGATGCCCTAAAAGCGGCATTGCCCGACGAGCAATGCACAACAACGCTCACCGAAGTGGACTGGCCAGCTGCCCGCGATTTGCTAAGCCGCCTGGAAGTACTACTGGCAGAAGATGACGCTGAAGCTACCGAGGTATTTGAATCTGCTACGCCCCTATTGAAAACCGCGCTGGGTGACTACTACCCTGAAGTAGCGCGTGCACTGAACGGCTTTATGTTTAACGAAGCACTCAGCAAGTTACGCGAAGCGCGTCAACACATCGCAGGCCTTGAGCAAGCTTAAGGAAAAGCCATGAGTAATGTCCTGGACCCTACTGAAAAGCGCATCATCCTGGTTGTCGATGACACACCCGACAACCTGACCTTGATGAGCGGCATGCTGCGTAATGACTACAAGGTCAAACTCGCGCCCAATGGCGAACGCGCCCTGCAGATTGCCTTGGGCGAAGGCCAGCCGGAGTTGATACTGCTGGACATCATGATGCCGGATATGGACGGCTATGCGGTATTACGCAAACTGAAGCAGGATGAACGCACTCGCGATATTCCGGTGATTTTCCTGACTGCCATGAGTGCGGCGGAAGATGAAAAGATCGGCCTGGATCTCGGTGCAGTCGATTACATCACCAAGCCGGTCAACCCCGCCATCGTCCAGGCCAGGGTGCGTACCCACCTGCAGCTGAAGACTGCACGCGACTTCCTCAAAGACCAGAATGCCTTCCTGGAAGGTGAAGTCGCCAAGCGTACTCGCGAAGTCGTGGCGATTCAGGAAGTCACCATACGCACCATGGCATCGCTGGCCGAAACCCGGGACAACGAAACGGGCAACCATATTCGCCGTACCCAGCATTACGTACGCGTGCTGGCCGAAGCACTGTGCAGCAATCCATACTATGCCAGCATATTGGACGCCCGCACCATCGAGTCCATGTTCAAGTCCGCTCCCTTGCACGATATCGGCAAGGTCGGAATTCCCGATCGCATCCTGCTCAAACGCGGCAAACTCGAACCGGAAGAGTTTGAGGTTATGAAAACCCACACCACCCTGGGGCGGGATACGATCATCCATTCCGAACAGGAGCTGGGTTTTGAAATCGATTTTCTGCGCTACGCCAAAGAGATCGCTTATTCGCACCAGGAAAAGTGGGACGGATCGGGCTATCCGGAAGGGCTGGCTGGTGAATCCATCCCTTTATCCGCCCGGCTGATGGCGGTTGCTGATGTTTACGATGCCCTGATTTCCCGGCGGGTCTACAAACCTGCCTTCAGTCACGAGGATGCCGTCAGTTACATACGCGATGGCAGTGGCAAGCACTTCGACCCAGCTATCGTCGTGGCGTTTCTTACTGTTACCAATACCTTCCGGGAAATTGCCACTAACTACGCCGACCCAGAGCCTGCAGATGAGTAGCTGTACTGCCGCTAGCCAATAGACGTAAAAAAGGCGAGAAATCATCTCGCCCTTGTCGAATTGCCTTTTGCAAGGCTTGCCGGGCATCCCGGCGTTTTACCTTCTCGGTCTTCTCATGTGCCTCCCCTTGGCGCCGGCATGCCGCCACCGCCACGGGGTTGCGTGGCTTGGGCAAAGTGACGGTGATCTTGACTTTCTTCATGTTCATCTTCCTATCGCTTGTTAGTAAAAAGCGCTTCCGGGCGCGATTATGGCGCCAGGAAAAGCTTTTACTTAAGTGGACTATCCCTTGATACACATCACCTGCTTCAAGGTATGCACCACTTCGACCAGATCGGTCTGATGCGCCATCACTGCATCAATGTCTTTGTAGGCCGCGGGGATTTCATCCACCACACCACCATCTTTACGGCACTCTACACCTGCTGTCTGCTCACGCAGATCAAACTGGTCAAAGCGTCGCTTGGCTTCGCTGCGGCTCATACGCCGCCCGGCTCCGTGTGAGCAGGAACAGAACGACTCAGGATTACCCAGACCGCGCACGATAAAGCTCTTCGCCCCCATCGATCCCGGAATAATGCCCAGCTGACCCTCGTAAGCAGAAATAGCACCTTTGCGTGTAATGAACAGCTTCTCGCCAAAATGCGTCTCCTGCTCCACATAGTTGTGGTGGCAGTTGATCGCCTCATCCGTCAAGCGGAATGACGGCAGATGTGGCTGCAGTGCCTCGACAACCAAACGCATCATTTCGCGGCGGTTGGTCATTGCATAGTCCTGCGCCCAGTCCACGGCATCCACGTAGTCGTCAAACAAAGTAGAGCCTTGGCTGAAGTAGGCCAGATCGCGATCAGGCAGATTTTGCTGATGACGACGCATGTCTTTCTTGGCGGCCTCAATGAAGTAGCGGCCAATCACATTGCCTGCGCCTCGGCTACCCGAATGCAGCATGATCCAGACACGCTGATCCTGATCCAGGCAAAGCTCAATGAAATGGTTACCACCACCAAGCGTACCAAGCTGGCAAATCCAGGTTCGGGCAAACTGCCGTTGCATCTTCATGAGCCCCGGATGCTTGCCGACCAGACGATCAAGCCGGTCATCCAGCGGCCGGGCTGCACGCTGATACTTGGAGCCACGCACCTTGTCCCATTCGTGCTGGGCAAAGCCAACCGGCACGCTGGCTTCCACGGTGGAACGGATACGCGCCAGGCTATCGGGCAGATCGCTTGCAGTCAACGAAGTGCGCACCGCATTCATGCCGCACCCAATATCCACCCCCACTGCAGCAGGAATAATGGCGTTCTTGGTCGGAATAACCGAACCAACGGTGGCGCCAATACCAAAATGCACATCAGGCATGGCGGCGATATGGCCGTGCACTATCGGTAGCGCGGCGACGTTCTTGAGTTGTTGAATGGCATCTGGCTCGATATCGTCGGTCCAGAGCTTCACCGGCACTTTGTCGCCGGCGAGGGTTTTAAAAACTGGCATAAGGTCTAACTTCCCTACAATCCCATGCCAGCCGGGTTGGTTATGGCTGAGCACGGGAATGAAAAAGCCCCGGTCATGGCCGGGGCTTTTTGGGCGACCGGCGCAAGGGGCATCAGACCCCTCACGCCAATGGCGGGAATGGGGTCAGCGCGTTGTAGCTGGAGATACGAGGTAGGACATTTGGGTCTCCTTCTGAGGCTGAAAGATTAATCGGAGCGGCATTCTTCTACGGCATCGCATCGCAAGTCAAGCCCCACCGTGCAATTGGCAAGGTGGGCAGAATAACTCACCGAAAGTACGGCAATGGTTGCACAACGGTACAAAAGCTGATTATGCTAATTACGCGAGTTTCGTGGTATCTCGCTTCGTTGGTGCGAATGCCGGCGCGAAGCCCCGATACCGCCATTGCATCCATTCGACTCAGCCTCTCATAGAGCCTTACCTGAAATGAACACACTCGCTTAATCGCCCTGAATGGGCAACTCGTCCGTATTTGCCCCCTCATCCGAAGTGAGTATGTTCATGCCTATGATTCAACTGCAGGGCCTTTGCCTTGCTTTTCCCCATAAGACCTGTTTTTCCGGATTCAGCACCACTATCGAGTGGGGCCAACGCATTGCTATTGTCGGCGCCAACGGCAGCGGCAAATCGTCGCTGCTCAAGATCCTGAACGGCAGCCTTACTCCCAGTGAGGGAACCCTCTGTAAAGCCCCTAGCCTTGGCATAGGATATGTCGCCCAGGTACTGGATAACGCCAGCACGCTTAGCGGCGGCCAACGCGTCAACCAGGCACTGAGTCAGGCACTGGTGCAAGCATCCGATTTATTGCTGCTGGACGAACCCACCAACCACCTGGATGCAGACAATCGCCGCTCCCTATCCCGTATGCTGCAAGGCTTTTACGGAAGTATTGTGCTGGTGACACATGATGAAGCCTTGATGAACCAGGTTTGTGACAGCATCTGGCACATTGGCGAAGGGTGTATCGATGTTTTTTCCGGCCGCTATACCGATTTCCTGGCGGAACAGGCACGCCAAAGGGATGCATTGGAAAAGCAGCTGGCGGCTGTCAGACGCGCTAAGCAAGCAGCTCATGACGCATTGATGCAGGAACAGGAGCGCGCCAGCCATGCACGCCAGCGCGGCGCCAAAAGTATTCGTGAACGCAAATGGCCTACAGTGAGATCCCCCACAAAGCTCAGACGGGGCAGCACTACGGCCGTTAACAAGCAAGCTGAAATCAAAGCGCAGCAGCGCGATCTGATAGCACAGCTTGACCAGTTACGGCCCACCGGCATCATTTTGCCTCGCTTTCATCTCTCCACCGCTGCAAAACCTCGACAAACCGTGCTGCAAATCACCCATGGAGCTGTGGGATACGATAGACCCTTGCTTCAATCTATCCATATACATCTGGTGCATGGCGAGCGCTTGGCGCTCCAGGGGAGAAATGGCAGCGGCAAATCCACCTTGGCGCGTGCGATTCTGGGCGACCCCAGCCTCATTCACAGTGGTACTTGGATAACCCCACCCGCCAGCGATATCGGTTATCTGGACCAGCACTACGCCAACCTTATCCCCGGTCACACAGTGCTTCAGGCCCTGATGAGCGTGGTACCGGATTGGTCTCTGCAGGCGCTACGCCGCCACCTCAGCGATTTTCTGTTTCGCCAGGATGAGGTTGTGCAGACCACGGTTTCCGCGCTTTCCGGCGGCGAAAAAGCGCGCCTGTCACTCGCTTGCATTGCCGCCAAGACCCCGCAATTACTGATACTGGACGAGCTCACCAATAATCTGGACATCCACATGCGGCGGCACATGATAGAGATCCTGCGTAACTATCCAGGCGCATTGCTCCTGATTTCGCATGACGAAGACTTTTTGCAGCAGATTGGCGTTACACAGCATTACTCGCTGTCAAACCTGCTACCAGATGATCTATCCAAACCCGCAGCTTGGCCGGCAGGAAACGATTGGATGGATACAGCAACCAGGCCACACCAGAATAGTCGGTGAGGTGTACCCATTCATTCAACACAGTAACCAACTCGCCGGAACGCAACGCCCCACGTGCAGTGAATTCCGGCAGGCTGGCTATCCCCAAGTAATTCAACGCGCCTTCCAGCCTCACCTCGCTATGGTTGGCCACATATCGCCCCCGAACGTTGACTCTCACTTCCTCTGCGCCCCGGCGGAAACGCCAGTGTCTGTCACGTTCATCTTCACCCAGGTACAGACAACTGTGATCGGCCAATTCACGCGGATGAGCAGGGTTTCCATGCTCTGCAAGGTACTGAGGGCTGGCGCAGATCAAATGATGCATGGGCATCAATGGGCGACCAGCCAAGCCTGGCGGAGGCGCATTGGTAATCCTGATGGCGAGATCGATATGCTCTTCGAAGAGATCGACCGTTCTATCCGTAACGATCAGCTGTACATCCACTTCAGGATACTGGCGTAGAAAAGCAGGCATCATCGGGTGGACAACAAGTCGCCCCAGAGCCTTAGGCATACTGACCCTGACCAGACCACGTGGTGTGGCACCGCTGTCGCTCAATGCCAATACTTCACGCGCAGCTGCCACCATGGTCTGGCAACGTGCATAAGCCAATGTGCCGGCTTCAGTCAACCGTAGTTTGCGGGTTGTGCGCTCCAGCAGGCGTACCTGCAGCACACTCTCCAAACGCGCCACCTGGCGGCTGACAGCCGATGGGGTAATACCAAGCTGGCGTGCCGCAACCGAGAAACTCCCGGCTTCCACCACACGGGCAAATACCGCCATATCGGGCAGACTGTCGAGCTGTCGATTAATGCTCATGGCGCACAAGTGTTATTCCAGATCACCTGAATATCATGCAATTTGCTTCAATGAATAATCCTCTTCATTGAAATATCGAGGATATGCCATGACCACTTTAAGTCTCTCGCCCCCAGCCAGGCTGCTGCGGCTATCCGACTTCCTGCTGCTGATGGTGGCCATGGTTTGGGGAACAAGCTACGGTGTGGCCAAAGGCGCATTGGTCTTTTACCCGGTATTGGGTTTTCTGGCTGTGCGTTTTGTATTGACGTTTTTCCTGCTTCAACCGCTATTCTTGCGTGCCGAGCGCACCCAGCAACGCGACGCCATTCGTACCGGCCTGCCACTGGGTGGACTGATACTGTGCATCTTCCTCTGTGAAACTTATGGGCTGGCAAGCACCCAGGCCAGCAATGCCGCCTTTTTGATCAGCCTTTGCGTCGTCTTCACACCCTTCGTAGAATGGTGGCAGTTAGGCAACCGGCCAGCACGTAGCGTATTTGTCTTCGCCGCAATCTCATTGCTGGGCGCGGTGATGTTGAGCGGCGGCATGGGGGATGGCTTGATGCTGGCTGCTGCGGTGCTGCGCGCCATCACCGTCTGCCAAACCAGCAAACTCACGCGTACCAGCACCGCACCAGCCCTGTTGCTGACAACCGTACAGGCTGCCGTCATCGGCTTTGGCAGCATGCTGCTGGCGACGCTGACACCAACCGGCCTCCCACCCTTACCTACCGATAGCGCATTTTGGTTCGCCAGCCTTTACCTTGTGTTCGGCTGCACCCTGTTCGCCTTCATTGCCCAGAATTGGGCGCTGCGACACAGCACACCCAGCCGGTTTGCCCTTCTGACCAGTAGCGAGCCTGTATTCGGCGCCTTGTTTGCTGTCTTATGGTTGGGTGAAACACTAAGTCTTACTGCCTGGATAGGTGGCGGTTTGATCATGCTGGCATCACTCTGGACTGTAGCCAGGCGCACCTGAACCCGGACGCATGTCCATCAAAAACCTGCTTGGCGCATACAAATAGCGTGGCTTTTTCCGACCGTACGGTTGAAAATTACGGCCCTGTTTGAACCGCTGTCATCACCCTGTATCGGTTGGGTGGCAGCATGCCGTACCTGAGGCCACCAAACCAAAAAACGTACCCGGGAGGATCCCAGCCTATGCAGCCCAACGCTTACCGTCACTTTCTGTTTGTCAGCCTCTTGGGCCTGGGGGCTTGCGCCACCCCGCAAAAGACGCCAACCACATCGACGCCGGCAACAGATGGTCACCCTACCTTGTCGCACAACAATGCCGCCGGTAGCAATGCGAACCTCATCAGCACCGTACATTGCAATGAGCAGGTAGATGCTGATCTCTTGTATGCACGTGGCTACCAGCTGTACCAGACAGGTAGCGCCGCAGCAATGCAGAAGGCCAGCCAATGTTTCGAGCTGGCGGCGGGCAAAGGCGATAACCAGGCTCGTTGCGTCCTCGCCACTATGTATACCCAAGGCCAGGGCGTACCTGTTGATGCCATCGCAGCCCTTCACCACTGGCGTGAAGCCAGTAAACAGAATATGGCTTGTGGTGAAAACGGTCTGGGCAATGCTTACACCGAAGGATATGGCGTTAAGCCCAGCGCTGCAGAAGCCCAACGCTGGTATTTGCGTGCCGCCCAGCATGGTTTTGGCAATGCTCAGCTAGTACAGGCCCGATATCATGAAAAGCGCCGAGACCTGCTCAGCGCCTATGCCTGGGCCAGCGTAGCGGTCGAATATGGCGAGGGCAGCGCCGCAGCAGTGCGGGATGACTTGGCCCAACGCCTCAACAAGCGACAACAAAAACAGGCGCCCACCAAACTGTCGCAAATTCAGCGCCAGATCACACCACTTGAAGAAGTGAAAAAGGCAGCCCGTCAGCGCAAAGTACTGGAACTATTAGGCCATGTAGACCGCTACTTTCCCGCCCGTTATGCCGGCCTCACCCAACAACAGCGTATCGCTAAAACCGCCGGGTGGATGGATACTGCCATTGCCAACGGTTTTAACACCACACGCACCCTTACTTTTTACCTGAATACCATCGGTTTTCTGGGTGAGGATGCAGTCAACGGCAGTGGAAAATGGCCTGATATCGACCGTATCCTGGCCAACAAGAGTCTTACGCCGGCCGAACGTATTGAGCAAGCCGCCATCAAGGCGGAAGCATTGTTACTGCAGAAGAAGCGCTAAGCATTACCTATAGAGCCTGTTCACCTTATGTGCTGTTCGAGAATGAACGGGCGCATAAAAGCCCGCCAATATTTGGCGGGCTTTTTAGTTGAGCTTTAACCACAGCCCTCGTAGAGCCTGTTCAAGATCCGTCGCGAACACCTGTCAGCAGCGCTACAGAGCAGCACATAGCCCTGATCAGAGCTGTGCAGTAAGATCGTGTGAACAGGTTCCTGGCTCAGAATCGAACGTCCGACGTATTCAGCAATGTCACAAAGGGGCCATTCAGCGTCATATTGTGATGATCGATGATCGCCTTGGCGGACAAGACCTGCGTATCCATACAGGTATGGGCATCCGCCACTAAGACTGGTTGGAATCCCAACTCCGCCGCAATACGGCAAGTAGTATCGATGCAGTACTGCGTTTTCATGCCGCAGATCACGATTTCGCTAATACCAGCGCTAGCAAGCCTATCTGCAAGGCCCGTACCGAGAAAACAACTGGGCTTAGTCTTGTCGAATACCGTATCCACTACATCATCTACCTCCAGTTCCGACAATAGCTGCGAGAGCGGGCTCTCGGGCGCGATCGGTGAACCCTGCGGCCCCGTATGCCGTGCAGCAAAAATCGGCACACCTGCATTGCGGGCCTGACGGATAAGCTGGTTGATGTTGTCCAGCACACGCTGCCCTTCATAGGGCCGATCCTGTCCATTGAACAAACCCACCTGCATGTCGACAATCAACAAAGCGGAACGCTTAGAGCCTGCTTGGTACATGATGTTGCTCCTCGTTGTGCCAGCGAGGCCGGAAACTGAAAGGCCCCGACCATTGCTGGCGGGGCCTTGGGATAGATAAGCTGTACTTGCCGTCCTCAACTATCTCCCCCGCGCCCGCCGTAGGCGGCCGTGGTGGTGGCAGTGTGGAATGCAATGGCTTTCATATCGGCATATTGCGGTGATTCACACCAGGACGTCAATGCGAATTCCGCATAACCCTTGACCTGTTGTTTTTTTAAGCGTCGCTAACAAAACCCAGCGAAGCGATTCTGGCTAGGCGCGCAAGCGTAGACAGTACGTGGGTACGACAAGCTTGCGCAACAACGCCAGAAGGGTTTTGCTAGTAACTCTAAGTCACTGAATATTGATCACATCAGTACCAGTCGAAGAATAACGCCGGACTTGCAGACCCTTACCACAATATTGACGGCCATTCACGGTGGCGAACCAATGGCCAATACTGTAGCGATAAGTCGTCAGATAATACTGTCCTTTGGGTAAATACCCCATAAACAGCGTTTCTTGCAAGGCACCCGGCAGGCCGCCATAACGTAGGTCTGGTACATATTGTGGGAAATATTGTAATTCCTTAACATTCATATCTCGTAAAGGAGGACTCCATGACGTCGATTCAAGTGCCAGATTGCCATCAAACTGATAATAACTTTCAGGTGCCGTAAAAACAGCGTCCGTCTTCCTTACTAATCCACCGACATATTGGCGCTGGCTTTCTATAGACATAACGCCATTATCAACATATTGCCCATCAATCGGGCCGCGCACAGTAACACCACCATATGATCTATCGCCACCAGACTGTAATTGCGGGCGGATTTCAATCACCTGGGTGGAGAACGCATCGAGTTTTTTGCTGTAACCAGGTTGACCAGACAGCGTCCGAAAAGCAGCTGGTACATCGAAAGTACCGAACTCATATGTTCCCATATAATTTTGGGGTAACGGCTTCGCCATCAAATCTGGTGTAATTGGTAATACATTGGCACAGTTTGGCTGAGGAAAACTGTCGATAACCTGTCCCATTGTCAGTGCATGAGCTGTCCCGGCAGTCACTGTCATTGCCAACAATAAGGCAGCTTTTTTTAATTGCATTTCTTTTCCTTGAAATTAATATCCGCTAATCAACAACACTTAAACAATTCGATAGCGGTTCGAATTGCATTCTTCTTATTTTTTAATTGCATCAGGCACCTGGAAGCACGGTCTAAGCACACGCCGTGGGCCCCTGAAACCATTGCCGTTCAGAATGACTTTCTATTAACTGGCTTCCGTATCCATATGGGCTGGAAGCCTGTGCTCACTCAGGCACCGACTTCTTCAGCCATACCCAAAATCAACGGCAACGAAAAACCTTGTACTCACGCTCGCCATCAACAATAGGGCCGGCCGCCGCCACCGTATCACCACCCTGCTCTACCGCAGAATTCCGTGCCAGCGTATTAAGTTCAATGATGACCTTGCCCTCGTCACGCGTGACAGGCCCAAGGTTATTTAGCACCTTCACCCGCACGCTACCCTTCAAGGTACAGGCAGTAGTGGCCTCGAGGTTGCTGATCTGGATAGCCTCAGCCGCGGGCTTGAGCGGTACAAATGGGGCGCACGCACCTAGTGAAACAGCAGCTATCAAGCCAAGCCAGGATTTGTGTTGAACAGATTTCCGCATGCTCTACTCCAGCAAAAACGTAGTTCCCACTACACGGGGAACCACCGAGCATGCCAGTTTATGCGTATACGATGTCAGCAGCCAGCCCAATGCTCACGACACCACCAGCCGACACCGCACACATTGCAGGAGAATGCCTTACCGCCGCCACAACGTCATACGGTCCAGCCGTTTTCTCGCTGTACGCATCTTATTGCCCAGCCACTGCCCTGAATCAGCATGGCGGATTTCATCGGCGGAAATCCACACCTCTGTGGCAGTGATCGCATAGATCACCACCCAGCCGGATTCCGTTAGTACGTGCGTGCTGCCACCAAGCAGCAGCGATGGGTCGCTGACGACTGTTTCAGCCAACCAACGTGGCGGTGACATTAAATAGGCTTTGCCAGACGCTAGCCGAATCGTACTACCTGCTTTCGCCCAAAATTGCAGGCTTGCATCCGGGCGCAGTCTTCGCTGGCTGGGACTTTTTTCCTGCATGGTGTTACTCCTCATTCAGGCATGGCATGACCGACCACAGGCTCACCGACTCTTGTGAGCAATACGAAAACGCCAAGCCACCCATCAACCCCACCTGAGGGGGAATTATCCCGGTCGATATAACTACCCGATAACACGCCATGACCGATTTCTCCTTTCCAACATCTCATTTACCACGATCCACAGAACCCTCTGCGATAACACGCTGCATGTTGGTAATCTCATCCCCTGCTTAATCTTGCAAAAGGACATAGGTCCATATCCGGACATCTCCGGTCATGCTGGTTCACAGACAGTGAAGCGCAGACCAAGTTTCCGTGTTGTCGTCATGAAATGCGCACTGGCAGCGGAGGTCGGACTTATTGATTCAGTACACTTTGTACAAACAGATATAAAAAAACAGCGTCTTCTCAGACGCTGTTTTTACCTACCTAAGTTGCCGCTTGCTAGAACCTGTTCAAAGTCTCGCGAGCTAGAGCGAGACAAGGCGGAAACACGCGAGGAAGCGGAGTTTACATAGAGTAAATGAGCATTCTGAGAGTGTTTCCAACGCCGTATCGCTGACGCACAGTAGACTTTAAACAGGTTCTTAGAACCTGTTTTAAAACCACTGCGCGTGAAATACCCCCGGCTTATCAGTACGCTCGAACGTATGGGCGCCAAAGTAGTCACGCTGGGCTTGAATCAAATTGGCCGGCAAGCGCTCGGCACGGTAGCTGTCAAAGTAAGCGATCGCCGAGCCAAAGGTTGGCACAGGAATACCATCCACCACTGCCGTTGCAACCACTTCACGCAGCGCCGCCTGGTATTCATTGGCAATCTTGGCAAAGTAGGGATCAAGCAGCAGATTGACCAGCTTGGGGTTGTTGGCATACGCATCGGTAATGTTCTGCAAAAAGCCCGAACGGATGATGCAACCCGCACGGAATATCTTGGCAATCTCACCGTAGTTAAGGTTCCACCCACTTTCGTCCGACTGCTTGCGCATCTGATCGAAACCCTGCGCGTAGGACGCGATCTTGGAAAGATACAACGCACGCCGTACTGATTCGATAAAGGCATTACGATCAGTCACCACCGCACGGGTAGCTGGGCCATGCAGCACCTTGGCGGCGGCAACGCGGTCTGCCTTAAGTGCCGACATGAAGCGGGCGAAAACCGACTCGGTAATCAATGGCAAAGCAACACCCAAGTCAAGCGCGCTCTTGCTGGTCCACTTACCCGTGCCCTTCTGGCCGGCGGAATCCATGATCACGTCCACCAACTCGCCGCCACTGGCTTCATCCTGCTTCTTGAAGATATTGGCGGTGATCTCGATCAGGAAGCTGTCCAGCTCGCCACGGTTCCACTCCGCAAACACCGTGGCCAGCTCGGCATTGGACAAACCCAGGACCCGCTTGAGGATATCGTAGGCCTCGGCGATCAACTGCATATCGCCGTACTCAATACCGTTGTGGACCATCTTCACATAGTGCCCAGCACCATCGGGGCCAATATAGGTCACGCAGGGCTCACCCTGGGCCTTGGCAGCGATTTCCTTCAGGATGGGGGCAACCAGCTCATAGGCTTCACGCTGCCCACCCGGCATGATGGAAGGGCCCTTGAGCGCACCCTCTTCACCACCCGACACGCCGGTACCGATGAAGTTGAAACCCAGCTCGGACAGCTCGCGGTTACGACGTATCGTGTCGGTATACAGCGTGTTGCCGCCGTCGATAATGATGTCGCCCTTATCCAAAAGGGGCTTGAGCTGCTCAATAGTGGCGTCCGTCGCGGTACCCGCCTTCACCATCAGCAGAATACGGCGTGGTGTTTCAAGCGAGGCCACAAAGTCTTCCAATGAATAGAAAGGCCGCAACTGCTTGCCAGGGTTTTCTGCAATCACCGCTTCAGTCTTGTCGGCTGAGCGATTGTAAATCGACACCGTGTGGCCACGGCTTTCAATATTTAGCGCCAGATTGCGGCCCATGACCGCCATGCCAATAACGCCGATTTTCTGCTTGGGCATTTTTTCATCCAATACTTGTGCGCGGCAGCTCAGCCACGCCATGGCCAATTGATTTACAGCTTGATCAGGCCAACAGAAAATTTCGTACATTCCTGCTATGCAGTCGTGTCCAGCTCCCTAGAGCATGTTCAAGATCTTACTGTGCAACCGCGATCAGGGATTACGCACTGCTCTGTACCCTGTTGTCAGCTACACGCGACAGATCTTGAACAGGTTCTTAAAAGTTGTTCCTGATGGATAGATCGCTGCGAAAAGTCTCGGTCCGCCTTTTACCAGCAAACTCGGTGTGTAGTAAAAAAATATCGGCTACAAATTGGAAAATTCCGCCTAACGTGCACCCTTATCACCATAAAGTAACGAGGCCTATCGGGTACCCGATAGGCCACATCCTATTTTCCCTTTAGGTTTTTTAATTTAATAGTGAGGGATGCCGCATCGTCGCCTATTCAACGACCTGTCGCGAGCAGCATATAAGCCCTGATCACAACTGCGTGTCTAGATCGTCAAAGTCTCGCTAGCTAAAGCGAGACAAGGCGAAAATGCCCGAGGAAGCGGAGTTTACAAATGGTAAATGAGCATTCCGAGGGCATTTTCAACACTGTATCGCTGACGCGCAGCAGACTTTAATAATCCGGTTATAAGAACTTGTTTACGATCTGTCACGAGCAGCTGTCAGCAGGACGCTGAGCAGCACAGAAACCGGAATGTACTTGAGTACATGAGGCTGCGAACTTCTTGGTGCGTAGCACCGTAGCAGTTCGGCGTCCCCCTTGCGGGGGCTTTCGAGCAGCACATAAGTCCTGATCACAGCTGCGCAGCAAGATCGTCATCAGATTCTAAGAGTCGCTAACAAAACCCAGCGAAGCGATTCTGGCTAGGCGCGCAAGCGTAGACAGTACGTAGGTACGGCAAGCTTGCGCAACAACGCCAGAAGGGTTTTGTTAGCGGCTCTAAGTGGGGCAAGCGCTATGGACTTCCCCCTTACGCACCGTATGCACTGCCGTACCCAGATACGATGGTCGCCGGTAACGCTGCCATGGCGCATCATCCAACGCACCTTGCATATCTGAATAACCCGCATCCCGCCGTTCAATAATCGATGTGCGTGAGAATTCAGCATCCGAATCCGCTATCTGGTCAGAAGCCGGGTGGTAGATCAGGTGCACGATATCGAAGCTGGCCTGCTCATTGTGCTTATGTAGGCGCAGGTCATTGCTTACCTTCGCGGCGCTGGCTGGCGACGACTTGGCCATCTCGTGCAGTGCACGCCGTTGATTATGCTTGCAGGCAACCGCACAGATATTCTGCCGGGTACGGCTGGCGTACATGATCTGCTTCTGCCGCCAGCTTACATTCCCCATATTATTGGGTGGCAACCCATTTGCATCCCACAAGTCCACCATAAAGATCAGCGTGTGACCGGATGCGCTTTCTTCATCTTCGAATATCGCATCCAAGGGCGTATTCGATACGCAACCACCGTCCCAATAGAGCTCGCCATCCACTTCTGTCGCCGGGAAGCCGGGTGGAAGCGAGCCGCTGGCCAACACATGCTCGGGCCCAATCTTCTGACGGTGATTATCGAAGAACACCAACTCGCCGGTCGTGACCTTGGTCGCGCCCAATGAAAGGCGGGTCGTGCGTTTATTGATCAAATCGAAACTCGACAAACGCTGCAAGGTGGCCAGCATTGCAGCGGTGTCGCAATAGCTGGCTTGTTGGGGCAGCATGTCACTGAGCATTAAGGGGGAAGGAAAACGGGGCTGCCAGAAATTAGGTTGGCCCAGCATCACGGCGCTCAGATAGCTGAACTGGTTGTACAGCCGCCGCATCTCGCCTTCAAACAGAAAACCATCAAGGCCAGGGCGGGAGATTTCCCGCCACAGCGTCTCCAGCTTGCTCAATCGGTCTTCCGGCTCATTACCGGCCAGTATGCAAGCATTGATCGCACCGATCGAAATGCCGGATATCCAATCAGGCTCATATCCCGCTTCATGCAGCGCCTGATAGGCGCCGATATGATAAGCCCCTAATGCGCCCCCTCCTTGCAGAATCAGGGCAACCTTGGGCTTTTGGGCATGGTTTGGCTTTTTACGCGTTGTTGTAGCCATTTTTTTTCATCCTCCAAAAATTGGTACCAAGACCGCTATGTAGCAGCCTTCTTTTTGGATGAAGAACCTACAAATGCAAACAGCCGTCCATCAAAAAACATGCCGTACCGCTACCTATGCGGGACTGGCCCATAAACAAATAAAAAGCCCATCGGATAACCGGCGGGCCTTTTATTGCCTGTTCAAAATCCTTTACGCAACCGCTCGCGACAGATTACAAACAGGGTCATAGAACCTGCTCAAAGTCTACAGGTGCGTCAGCAATACGGCGTTGAAAACACCCTCAGCATGCTCATTTACCACTTGTAAACTCCGCTTCCTCGGGTGTTTTCGCCTTGTCTTGCTTTAGCTCACAAGACTTTGAACAGGTTTTTACAAAACTGCTGACACATCTAAGTTTTAAAACTTGTTCACGATCTGTCGCGAGCAACCGTCAGCGGGGTGAAGCGCAGCACAGAAGCCGGAATGTACTTGAGTACATGAGGACTTCGAGCAGCACATGAACCCTGATCACGGTTGCGCAGTAAGATCGTAAGCAGTTTTATTTGACTTCGACCGTATCAGCCACGTCCTGATAATCCTTGATCTCATTGAAGTTCATGTACTTGTAGATCTCACCGGCCTTCTGATTGAGCACACCGATATCCGCCATGTATTCGTCACGGGTCGGAATGCGGCCCAGCTTGGAACAGATAGCAGCAAGCTCGGCTGAACCCAGGTACACATTCGAGTTCTTACCCAGGCGGTTCGGGAAGTTACGGGTGGACGTCGACATCACAGTCGCACCTTCCTTCACCTGCGCCTGATTACCCATACATAACGAGCAACCCGGCATTTCCATACGCGCACCAGCCGTACCGAAGGTGCCATAGTGGCCTTCCTTGGTCAGCTCTTCAGCATCCATCTTGGTCGGCGGGGCAACCCACAGTTTGACCGGGATATCACGCTTGCCTTCCAACAGTTTGGAAGCGGCACGGAAGTGACCAATGTTGGTCATGCAGGAACCGATGAACACTTCATCGATCACCGCACCGGCGACTTCTGACAAGGTCTTCACATCATCCGGGTCATTCGGACAAGCTACGATAGGCTCATGGACATCAGCCAAATCGATCTCGATCACCGCAGCGTATTCAGCATCGTCGTCACCCTTCAGGAGTTCGGGATTGGCGATCCAGGCTTCCATTGCCTTGATGCGGCGCTCCAGCGTACGAGCATCCTGGTAGCCATTGGCGATCATATTCTTCATGAGCGTGATGTTGGACGTCATGTATTCAATGATTGGCGCTTTATCGAGATGCACCGTACAACCCGCGGCGGAACGCTCAGCCGAAGCATCGGACAATTCAAACGCCTGCTCCACCTTCAGGTCAGGCAGACCTTCGATTTCCAGGATACGGCCAGAGAAGATGTTCTTCTTGCCCGCCTTGGCCACGGTCAAAAGGCCGGCTTTGATGGCATATAAAGGAATCGCGTTGACAAGGTCACGCAGGGTGACGCCGGGCTGCATCTTACCTTTGAAGCGCACCAGCACTGACTCAGGCATATCCAATGGCATCACGCCGGTCGCCGCGGCAAACGCCACCAAGCCCGAACCCGCAGGGAAAGAAATACCGATCGGGAAGCGGGTATGCGAATCACCACCGGTACCAACCGTATCGGGTAGCAGCAGACGATTCAGCCAGGAGTGGATCACCCCATCACCCGGACGCAATGCGACTCCACCACGGGTGCTGATGAAAGCGGGCAGTTCCTTATGCATCTTCACGTCCACCGGCTTGGGGTACGCAGCCGTATGGCAGAAGGACTGCATGACCATATCGGCCGAAAAGCCCAGACAGGCCAAGTCCTTCAGTTCATCACGGGTCATCGGGCCGGTGGTGTCTTGCGAGCCCACGGTCGTCATCTTCGGCTCGCAATAGGTACCAGGACGCACCCCCAGGCCTTCGGACAAGCCACAAGCACGGCCAACCATCTTCTGCGCCAGCGAGAAACCCTTCTTCGAAGGTTCCGGGCTTTGCGGCAGACGGAATTCGGCGCTCGGGGTCAAACCTAAGGCATCGCGTGCCTTGGCGGTCAGACCGCGGCCAATAATCAGGTTGATACGGCCACCGGCACGGACTTCGTCGAGGATCACATCGGACTTGAGCTTGAACTCGGCCACCACAGCACCGTTCTTCTCGATCTTGCCAGCGTAGGGGTAGACGTCGATCACATCACCCATATCAAGCTTGGACACATCGACTTCAATCGGCAGCGAACCGGAATCTTCCTGTGTATTGAAGAAAATCGGGGCGATCTTGCCACCCAACGTCACACCGCCAAAACGCTTGTTCGGCACGTAGGGGATGTCCTGGCCTGTAGCCCAGACCACCGAGTTGGTGGCGGACTTACGGCTGGAACCAGTACCCACCACATCGCCCACGTAGGCGACCAGATGGCCTTTCTTCTTCAGGTCTTCAATGAACTGCATCGGGCCACGCTTACCGTCTTCCTCCGGGGTGATGCCGGGGCGGGCATTCTTCAGCATGGCAAGGTAATGCAAGGGGATATCCGGCCGCGACCAGGCATCTGGCGCGGGCGAAAGATCATCGGTATTGGTTTCGCCCGTCACCTTGAATACGGTAACGGTGATCTTCTCGGCGACTTCCGGCCGGTTCTTGAACCACTCGGCGTCCGCCCAGCTTTGCAACACCGCCTTGGCGTTGGCATTACCCTGGTCGGCCGCGGTCTTCACATCGTGGAAGTAGTCAAATACCAGCAAGGTTTTCTTCAAGCCTTCAGCGGCAATCGCACCAACCTCTGCATCGCCCAGCAGGTCGACCATGGGTTTTACGTTGTAGCCACCCACCATGGTGCCCAGCAACTGGGTTGCCAATGCACGGGTGATCAGGGGGCTCTTCACACTACCTTCGGCCACCGCAGCCAGGAAAGAAGCCTTCACCTTGGCAGCATCATCCACACCAGGCGGTACACGATGGGTAATCAGGTCAACCAGGGTTTGCGCCTCACCGGCCGGCGGGTTTTTCAGAAGCTCCACCAATTCGGCGACTTGTTGGGCAGTGAGCGGCAGCGGGGGAATACCCAGAGCGGCGCGCTCAGAAACGTGCTGGCGGTAGGCTTCTAGCATGGTGGTGACCTTTATAACGGTTGCGATGTTGTTTAAGCGGGGAAGCAGATCAACTGCGCCCCATCCGACCGGGAGTGCCGGACAAGTAATCAAACTTGCTGATTTTATAGGCTATTTTCCTGTCCAACCCCTAGCCATAAGGCCATCCGGGCAGGTAAAAACCAGTTATTGATGCGGCGGAGATTAACTGGAAGCTGATTTACGCACAAACGAGTAATCGCGACAGGCACTGTGAGTTAAAATCACAACATGAATACCGCCCTCCCCCCCCTGAATGCCTTACGCGCTTTCGAGGCAGCGGCAAGGCTAGAGAGCTTTTCTGCTGCCGCCAACGAGTTGTTCGTCACACACGGCGCTGTGAGCAAACAGATAAAGCAGCTGGAAGAATGGCTCGGTGTCAAGCTATTTGAACGTGCTGGCGGCCGGGTCAAACTCAGCGATACCGGCTGGCGCTACCTCGTCCAGGTACAGGATGGTTTCGACATCATCGCCAATGCGACAGCCCAGTTGCAGCAACCCAACCGACAGCGCCGGCTCGTCATCAACTCCACGCCTACGCTGGCCATGCACTGGCTGCTACCGCAACTTACCGGCTTCCAACGCCAATATCCGGATGTGGAATTACGCCTGGTGACCAGCGACCGGGATGTCACCCGACTGGACAGCCCATTCGACCTTGCCATCCGTCGTGGCCCAGGCGATTGGCCCGGCTATATCAGCAAACCTTTTCTCGACGAATGGGAAATCCCGCTCTGCAGCCCTGCGCTGCTGGAACGTCATACGATCCACACCGCGGCCGATCTCGCCCACCATACCCTGCTCTATGCCGATACCCGTCCCACGGCTTGGCAACGCTGGCTGACCCTGGCCGGGGTTCCCGAATTGAAACCTGCCGCGATCCAGCAGTTCGACCACTTCTACCTTGCCCTGCAGGCAGCGATGGATGGCCTCGGCATCACACTTGGACCACTACCCATGATGCAGGCAGAAATCGACGCGGGTACGCTGATTGCTCCACTTCCTGGTCCGGCTGTACCGGTACGCGGATATTGCTGGATTACGCCACGCGCCGTCATGGACGACCCTGCCATCACCGCATTCTGCCAATGGTTGGAAAATCGTGCCGCCGCATTGAAAGACCGATCCATATAACCCTAATCAGTACCTATCCAGCCTCCCGACTGGTGCGCCGCAAGTTGGCCAATCAGAAGCTACAGTGAAGAGCACGTGCGCCGCGCTTGCTTTAACCGGGAGATAAGTAAACGATTAGGACCCTTTCATGATTGTCCGTGACAGATTATGAACTGGTTCTAGGGAACATCCCGAACCCTGCCCTGTGCCATCCAGTCATAGGCCGGGTGAGTCAGACAATTGGAGATCAACAATGCCGCATAATTTGTTCAACACCCTCAAGACCCTATCCCTGACCTCCGGCGACACGCTGCAGTACTACAGCCTGCCCGCGCTGGAGTCAGCCAATGTCGGCCCGGTCAGCAAACTACCGGTGTCGATCAGGCTCGTGCTTGAATCGGTGTTGCGCAACTGCGACGACAAAAAGGTCAGCGAGGAACATATCCGCCAGCTCGCCAACTGGGGCGCTACAGCTGCGCGCGTCGATGAGATTCCCTTCGTGGTTGCCCGCGTCGTATTGCAGGACTTTACCGGCGTACCGCTGCTGGCCGACCTTGCAGCCATGCGCAATGTCGCCGCCAAACTCGGTAAGAATCCGAAGACCATCGAGCCCCTGGTGCCGGTCGACCTTGTCGTGGACCACTCGGTGATGATTGACCACTATGGCACGGCCGACGCCCTGCGCCTGAACATGGAACTGGAATTCCAGCGCAATAGCGAACGCTATCAGTTCATGAAATGGGGTATGCAGGCCTTCGATACCTTCAAGGTAGTGCCACCGGGCATCGGCATCGTCCATCAGGTCAACCTCGAGTACCTCTTCCGTGGTGTACAGATTCGCGACGGCATGGTGTTCCCCGATACCCTGGTCGGCACCGACAGCCACACCACCATGATCAATGGCGTGGGGGTAGTCGGTTGGGGCGTGGGTGGCATCGAAGCGGAAGCCGGCATGCTGGGCCAGCCCGTGTATTTCCTGACACCGGATGTCGTCGGTGTGGAACTCAAAGGCAAGCTGCGCGATGGCATCACCGCCACCGACCTGGTACTGACCATCACCGAGATGCTGCGACGCGAGAAAGTCGTAGGCAAGTTCGTGGAATTCTTTGGCGAAGGCGCCGCCAGCCTTAGCGTGGTAGACCGCGCCACCATCGGCAACATGGCGCCGGAATACGGCGCAACCATGGGTTTCTTCCCGGTCGATGAAAAAACCGTGGCCTACTTGCTCGGTACAGGCCGGCTGAATGCTGAAGTCGAAGCCTTCGAAGCTTATTTCAAGGCTCAAGGTTTGTTTGGCATGCCCAAGGCAGGCGATATTCAATATACCAAGACGCTCGCATTGGACCTTGCCACCATCGTTCCCAGCCTGGCAGGCCCCAAGCGCCCGCAGGACCGTATCGCCTTGCCAGAGATGGCCAGTAGCTTCAACAGTCTGTTCAGTCGGCCGATCAGTGAAAACGGGTTCGGCAAGCAGCCGGCGGAGCTCGGTAAGCGGGTGTCGACCCAGCATAGTCCCAATACTCAAGCACAACGGCCAACCGCACCCGTGCGCAATATGGTCGAGATGGTGGACAAACCCACCGCTGCCGCCAAAGCCGACAACATCGATATCGGCCATGGTGACGTCTTGATTGCCGCCATCACCAGCTGTACCAACACCTCCAACCCTGGCGTACTGCTGGCCGCCGGCTTGTTGGCGAAAAAAGCGGTGGAGAAAGGCCTGAGCGTACATCCGCGCGTCAAGACCAGCTTCGGGCCCGGTTCACGCGTTGTGACGGAATACCTCAAAGAGACCGGTCTGCAGCCCTACCTCGACAAACTTGGGTTCAATATCGCCGCCTATGGCTGTACCACTTGCATCGGTAACGCCGGCGACCTGGCTCCCGAATTCAACGAAGCCATCGTGGACAACGATCTGATTGCCGCGGCCGTATTGAGCGGTAACCGTAACTTCGAAGCGCGCATCCACCCCAACATCAAAGCCAACTTTCTCGCCAGCCCACCGCTGGTAGTGGCTTTTGCACTGGCAGGCCGGGCAAATATCAATCTAGAAACCGACCCATTGGGCAACGACAGTGATGGCAAACCGGTCTTCTTGCGCGATATCTGGCCGAGCAGCGAGGAAATCGCCGCGCTGATGCACTACGCCATGAATCCGGAAGTATTCCGCCGACTCTATGGCGATTTCACGCGAGACCACGACTTGTGGAATGCCATTCCTGCACCCACCGGGCAGGTCTACACCTGGCCTACCTCGACCTATATCGCCCAGCCTCCTTTCTTTGACGGCTTCAGCATGCAGCCGGGGCAGATCAATGAAATACGCGGCGCGCGTGCCCTGCTGATGCTGGGTGATTCAGTAACCACCGACCATATTTCACCAGCCGGTTCCTTCAAGGAAACTACGCCTGCCGGGCGTTATCTGCTTGAACACGGGGTGCAGAAGGTGGACTTCAACAGCTACGGCAGCCGCCGAGGCAATCACGACATCATGATCCGTGGCACGTTTGCCAACGTACGGGTGAAGAACCTGATGCTGCCGCCCAAGGCCGATGGCAGCCGCCAGGAAGGTGGCTATACGCTACTGGATGGCGTACAGACTTCGGTTTACGACGCCGCTCAGGCCTATATTGCCAAGGGCACGCCTACCATCGTCTTCGCCGGTGAAGAATATGGTACCGGCTCCAGCCGTGACTGGGCCGCCAAAGGCACCCAGCTGTTAGGTATCAAGGCAGTGGCGGCACGCAGTTTCGAGCGTATTCATCGCTCCAACCTTGTTGGTATGGGGGTGCTGCCGCTGCAGTTCAAAGGCGATGCCAGCCACGAGAAACTGGGGCTTAAAGGGGACGAGACTTTTGACATCATCGGCGTAGATGCCAATCTCAAACCCCAGCAGGACCTGACCTTGCGTATCACTGGTGCCGATGGCAGCCAACAGGATGTAGCCGTCCTGTGCCGTATCGATACGCCCATCGAGGTGGACTACTACCGACATGGCGGCATCCTACCCTTTGTGCTGCGTGAATTGATGGCCAAGGCCTGACAAAGCCCCTGGCGCAAAAGTCAGAACGAATTAATCCAGAGGAGATACCTATGTCCACTACACCGCATCCTGAACAAATTTCCGACCGCGAACTGGTATTAAGCCGCCTGATCAACGCGCCACGCGACAAATTGTTCCGTGCCTGGACCGACCCCGAGCTGCTGAAGAAATGGTTCGCCCCCCTGCCCTACACCACTCCGGTGGCGCAGCTCAATGTACGTCCGGGTGGGTCTTGCCTGGTCATCATGCGCAGCCCGGAAGGCGCTGACCTGCCCAACCCCGGGGTCTACCTTGAAGTCGTCAAGAACGAGCGCCTCGTCTTTACTGATGCCTATACCAAGGCCTGGGAGCCATCAGAAAAGCCTTTCATGACAGCAACCATTACCTTCGAGGATTTCGCCGGCCAGACCAAATACACGGCACGGGTGACTCACTGGTCGGTGGCAGACCGCAAGAAGCATGAGGAAATGGGGTTTCACCAAGGGTGGGGGCAGTGTGCGGATCAGCTTGCGGCACTGGTTGAAAAAATGTGAGAAGCCCATTCATGATCCTACTGCGCAACCGTAATCAGGGCTTATGTGCTGCTTGGAATCCTCATGTACCCAAGTACATTCCGATTCCTGCGCTGCTCTGCACCCTGCTGACGGCTGCTCGAGACGGATCGTGGCAGGTTCTTAAGAACGAAATCAGAGTTTACGAGTGGTAGATGAGCATTCCAAGGGTGTTTCAACACCATATTGCTGAGGCATAGCAGGCGTTGAACATGAACCCATGATGAGAGCATGGACAACAATTCGTCACCACATCACATTCTGCATACCTTCCTGCATGTGCAGGATGGTGGCAAAGCTGATCTGCTTCCAATCACCCCTACGTTCTGGCAAGAGCTAGCGGGTGGCGCATATCCACAGCTGGAGGAAGGCCGGCTTATGTCGGCCCACACCTTTGCTGAACCTTGGCCGGTGTGGGAGCGTCACCCCGCAGGGGACGAAGTCGGGATGCTGCTTTCAGGCGCAGCGGAGTTGGTACTTGAT
This sequence comes from Chitinimonas violaceus, assembly GCF_052601015.1. Classification (NCBI taxonomy): domain Bacteria; kingdom Pseudomonadati; phylum Pseudomonadota; class Betaproteobacteria; order Neisseriales; family Chitinibacteraceae; genus Chitinimonas; species Chitinimonas violaceus. Next base: position 35,663 of record NZ_JBQXDJ010000033.1, read on the forward strand.
CTACCGGACGGGGAACAGACCCTGTCGCTCAGCTCCCCAGGTGACTATGCAATGGTGCCTAGCGGCGTTTAGCATACAGCCCGCGCACAAGTTACCTGCACCCTTATCTTTCTGACACCGGGTGCAGGTACCGAACACCGATCGGTATAGTATTTGCAGGAGCTCGTTTATTTAGCAACGAATTCGATCAAAGAATATTGCTTGCACCAAACAGAATATTTTTATTCAGCACTACGTTCAGGCTGTGAAATATACATCAGGCTAAGCAAAATAAAGCCGACGAATGCATAGGCTTTCATCTGGCCATTCCAGGTATTGGCCCACATTGCAAAATACTCACCGCCTATTACCGCAAAGCCGGTATACCAAACCAGAATGGCCACAAGGCAACCCAGTGTAAAAAGGCTCTTGCCACGCAATAACAGATTTGTTTTTGCTTTCCCGGCGCTGATTAATATCCAACCGCCGCCCAATGTACAAAGCAAGCCAAATGTCATTTCGCCACAAATAATTGCAATATAAAAAGCATGCTGAATGGTTGAATCAGTAATCGAGCGCGCCTTCATGACAGAGCTGGAGAACCAGGGCTCCATGCTGTCCATAGCCAATACATGCTGAACAAACTGCCAGTTTGAGTTGAAGTCAAGCATATTGCCGCTTGCTACCAACAGGCCGAACAGACCAATCGATAATGCCAGAATACCCTTGGTGACGCGCTGGATCTGGATGAATTGTTGATTGTTGGCCATCTTTATTATCTACTGCATATCAGTGGGTTGAGAAGAATCGATCATTTATTCAATCGACCGACAATGTGCTCACAAAAACTTCAACACATATCTTACCCTCTATAGTACAGGGCAATAATCATCCCGCCACCAAGTGGTAACCCTATCCAAACTTTCCCTAAGACTGCGGTGTGCTGTAATCAGATACACCTACTCTTCTTTCCAGTAATACACTCCGTCTCTTAATTTATCTTATTTGCGAACCCTGCTATGCGTACATTTCTCGCCCTGACAATTGCTATCTCGACCACCGTTACAGCGAAAACCATTGAGCTTTCCTGTCCCGCAGAGATAGAAACAAAACAGGAAATCATTTCCCCACCGGGTGGTTGGGATATTTCAACATCTTCGCCAACTCAGCTGGATACTCCCCCTGCATCTACCAGTAAACATCGGGGTAACGTGACGGGTTTCTCCTCCGGCCACCCTAAAGATAGAGCCATACTGGCCCCTGAAAAAACAACTTATTCAAAAAAGAACCGGCATCTGATCAATATCTGGTCCTTTTCCAAGTCCGAAGAAGATTGGTTTATTTGCAGTTACCACAACACCGTTTTCGAATTATCAAAGCCACTGCCAGCCGGGCTTAAGCAGTGCCGTATTCAGTACAACGATGGGCAGACGGTTACTCGTGCCTGGTGTGAATAGCAACATCTGTTAGGGGGTGAGCAATACGATAATCACAAAAGCGCTCGGCATGCGCTTGCTCACTGAACCTTGAACTGGTTCTGCTCCCCGTTTCCTCCTCGCTACCCTCCCCACAATCTTGCCTGCATTTCAGTACCGAGGTAGTCGCCAAGCCGATTGGCTGCTACTACGGTATCAGCAGTGGGCACGGTTAGTGGTCTCAGAACCTGTTCATGATCTTACTGCGCAGCCGTGATCAGGGCTTAGTCATTCAACCTACCTCGCTTGATTGCAGGATGTGATGGGATTCTTCTCCAAACTCTTTGGTCGGGCCGCAGATACTGCCCCTGCTGTTATAGAAGTCACACCACCCGGGGCATCCGATACAAATGCTTCGTCGCCCGATCAAACCGAGCTTGGCGCCGCCCGTACTGCGCTGTCCTTAGAAGACTTTGCCACCGCCCTGACCAAAGCAGCGCCGCTTATGCAAGCCGACGATAAAGCCGTGCGGCTCGATGCCTTACAGATTTGTGCGCTGTCAGCAACCGAACTAAAGCAGTGGCCAGACGCTTACACCTTCACACAAAAGCTATTTGAACTCTCACCTACGGCACAGCATGCATTACAACTTGCCGTAACAGCTGTCATGTCCGGAGATGCGAAACGTGGGGAAGCTTGGATTATTAAGACCCTGGAAATCAACGAGCGGCGCAAGGTGCTGTCACCCATGTTGATTCGCTCGCGATATGTAAATGCCTTAAGTGAACAGAAGCAATTTACGCAGGCTTTACCTCACCTGGACTGGATGAAAAGTGTCTATCTGCCACTGAATAACACCGACCCTGCTTATCTGGCGCTACGCGGCCTGCCGGATTTCAACACTTTTCTTACCCAAAGCTGGCCCGTGGTTTCGGCTTCGCTCGCGTCGAGCCAAGCCGTCATCTGGTATAGCGAGATGCTGCCTTATCTCGACAACATCGGCCAAAGTGCCGTTCGTGCAGTCCTTCGTACCCAGCTGAGTGTGGATAGCTAACCAAGTCTGAATTGGCTACATCTTAGAACCTATTCAAAGTATCGCGAGCTAAAGCAAGATAAGGCGAAAACAGCCGAGGAAGCGGGGTTTACGATGGGTAAGTGAGCATTCTGAGGCTGTTCTCAACACCGTATTGCCGACGCGCAGCAGACTTTGAGCAGGTTCTTAAAAACGGTCGCTGAACCGTTGCTTGAGTGCCTCCAAAAATGCATTCCTATCTGCTTGGCCCGTTTCAAACAGCGCATTGCGAATAGCTGACACCCGTGCGACCACGTTATCGTAGTCATCTCGAATCTTCTCTATCGCTTCAGTCAACTTTGCCGGTTCGTTCAAAGGAAGGCAAAACTCGCTCATCCCCAGCGAAGCAAACAGGCTGCGGATCTTGGGATGGTAGTCGAAGCCGATAACAGGCCGACAGGACCGAATTCCCAGCAAAAGGCCATGAAAACGCATGGATACCACAATGGCCGCAGCGGACAAGACCTCATCACGCCAATAGGGCCGCGGGTCAGGCAAGCCCAGCTCCTCCAGTAACATCGTGTCGTTATGCTCGATGGCTGAATCATGCACGGGTGAGCCAAAAAACATGGGCATCGGCAAAACCTGGCTGCCCGTCTCGCGGCAAGCCTCGACCAACTTGGTCGGTGACCAATCGGTGCGCTTCCATTCACGCAGGTTCAGCGCAATCGGTCCGAGACCATCGTTCAGGGCAGGATACTGCGGGATATCATCGTTCCACCAACTCAGATCAGCCCCGGCGCGGATACCCGGCTTTTGCGGTAGCACTTCCAGGGTTTCCTGATCGCGCACATGGAAGAAAGTAGCCCGGTCCACCAACCGCTTGGTACGGTTCCGAATCTCAGGACTATCGCCGCGCGCGGAAATACCGATTACGCAAAACGGCACATTGAGATGGGCAAACAGGGTTTCGTGGCGGGTGAAGAAAGCCGAATCGGGCCAGATGCTGCCGCCCCCGACCAATACCAGATCCGACTCATTGAGCGCATGATAGCTGGGCATCCAGCCAAGAAAGTTGATCGCATGATGCATGAACAGCCGTGCAATCGACTGTTGAAGGAGCTCATCACCGTAATTGAAGCGATTGAAGTAACCGATAGACGCGACGCGCAGGGGTTCACGCGTCGGGGGGAGCGTTGGCAGCATATTGGCATCCATTCCGAGCAGATAAGCTCGTAAGACCCCTACCACACCTCCTTGCCTATGTTATCGCTACAGACCCATCAGCCTGCCAACTGCGGGCAGGCATAGACCCATGCTTATAGCCTCAGACTAAATCGCTAGATTAGATTTGTTAACACACTTTTAATCGGGCCCGACAGATGGCAAACCTATCAAGCAATGGGTCACTTCAATCAAGCTGATTTCAGCAAACCACGGCAAACCGGCCTCTGTGCGTCATTCTCGGGCAGTTTTGTGCAGATATCTTGCAACTGGCTCAGCGCCTTTTTCACAACGACATCATGTTGCTTGGCCTTATTCCATTCGGCCAACTTGGCGACAATCTTCTCCAGGGAACGACGGTTTCTTTCATAAAAAGCGTTTTGCGTATCAGCCACCTCGGCGAACACGGTGTGCGCAGCTTTGCCAATACGCGTCTCATCTTGCGGTGCGAGCTCAACCAATGCCGCCACATACGTACTACCCCACTGTAAGCGTGTAGCTGGCCCTTCAGACTTGGCATAGGCTTGCTCATACCAATTCAGCGCACCGGCTTTATCGCCACGCTTCTTGGCATTGGCCGCCAACGAAAGCATGAAGTAATACGGCGAGTGGGAACGCTTGAGTTCTGCCTGGAGGAGCGCATCCGACTCTCCAATCAGACCGGCTTCCGTCAAGGTATGAGCCGCAGTGCTGATCACCGACTGACGCTCGTAACCATCGGTCGTTGATTTGTCCGCCTCACCTACTCGATCACGCACTTGTTTGAGCAGGGATACGGGCAGATCACCAGTGGTGATCAACTTCGCCAACGCCACCTGTGCAGCCACTGCGCCAAGACGATCTGCCGTCGACAAACTACCGTCGAGCGCCAGCGTTTCCAGGCTCTGGTGCCATGCTGCCGCCAGCGCAGAGCGATCTTCCGACTTTGCTTCGGTAAGCAGTGCCACCGCGTCGCCAGCATAGTTCACCAGGACATCAAAATTGGCGCGCGCCAAGCGAGGATCGGCCAGCACATGGCGTACTGTTTTCACTTCTGCAGCTTTGTCAAAGCCGGGGTTGTTTCCGCCTGTTGCAGCAGCCACCAGCGCCTTGAGTTGCAAGCGAGCAGCCACATCCGCCTGGGTAGCTGGCACCAAGCGGGCCAGCTTCTGCAACGTGACTGCCAGCTGATCATCCGGCACCAGCTGCGCTTCATCGGTATCCCAGGAGTAATCCGCCAACAGCTGCCACTCTTCAGGGGTTAGCTGCTTACCTTCCTTCAATGCGGCATTCAGCGTAGCTTTCACCGGGCGAGCGGCGCTCAGGCCCAAGGCCAGGGTTTGCAGATAGCGCTCGGCATCCACCTCGCCCGGCAAACGGGTAAGCTCGGTACCATCTGGCTTGAACAGGATCATCGTGGGATAGCCGCGTACCTTGAATTGGGTACCCAGCTTTTGTGCGCCAGGGCTATCGCCATCGATATATACCGGGATAAACGCACGCGAACGCTCAATGAATTCCTGCCGGTTGAAAATGGTTGCCTTGACCTGATTGCAAGGCGGGCACCAATTGGCTCCCCAATAGAGAAAAAGCGGCTTATTACTCGCACGAGCCTGCGCAAATGCCGCATCTACATCACCACGTTGCCAGGCAATACCTGCAGCAGCAGGTTCACTTGATGGAGTGTTGGTACTCGCCAGTACCGGGCCGATAACAAACAACGCTGCAGCAAGAAGGATTGGCTTCATGATTTTAGAACCAAATGGAATGGAAAAATCCTACCTCCATCCCAATTTGAAATAAAGCACAACCCGGCTTTTTGCGCTGTAAGCAACACTCTTCCCGTAACACCAACCCAATCTGTCGCCAATAATCAGGTGAAGAGTGACAGACTAAACAGCTTGTTCTGCGGTACGCACATCAATGCCCAATCCGTAACAAACCTCAGTCAGATCGCTTTCCGCAACCGCATGGCTGATCCAGCCGACATAGCTATCGGTCTCTGTATTCCAGCACCACAACATATAGCCCTCATCCAGCAGGGAAACATAGGCCCGACGCAATAATTCCGGCACAGTCACGCGCTGTAGAAATTCCTCGTCTTCCACATCGTCAGTACCCCAGTCGATATGTATGTTCGGGTCGGGCAGGATATTACTCATCGCCTCGATGAACTCCTGCTTGCCCCGCCAGCTGACAAAAAAGCCCGACTCACCATCGATCACATCCTTGACCAACCACATCAACTCGACAGTACTGACAATTTCGTCCTCTTCCTTCTGTGCCAGCTCCTCCAGAAATTCTTCGTGCTGGGCTTCTGCTCTTTCTGGATTATCCGGGTTGATCAAATCAAACAGATGGCGGGCCTGTTCGGCCCACACCTGGATAGGTTCGTCTTGCATACTTAAATACCTTCAATCATGGATAGATCAGCGCACTCAATGCACTGCAGCAGACCTTGAACAAGTTCTTAGTCGCTATTGTACTGGCCCTAACCCACCACCATACGCTTACGCGCCAACCAGGCAGCCAGTACCGCGCGAAAATTGGCGATCTGTTTCGATTGTTCCCCACTTCGGGTGGCAATCGCCAATGACAGATGTGCCCCATCGTCCAACAAGGGGAGGTAATCCACCCCTTCCATCCGCACGCACTCAAGCGGCGAGGGCTGTATGGCAATACCAACGCCTGCAGCCACCAAGCCGATCTGCGTTGTCGCCTCTCCCGCTTCCTGTACTACCCTGGGGGTGAAACCTGCTTGAGCACAGAGCTGCCATACCGAAGTCGGCAAGCCGGTTCCTGCATCTTTGGGATAGGTAATGAATCCCTCGTCACGCAACTGCTTCACCCACACCGCTTGCTCGGCAGCCAAAGGGTGTTGGGTGGAAATCACAAGTCGCATGGGGTCACGATGAACTTCATCCATATCGATACCGTCAGGCAACACATGCCCGGCAAAGCGGACAAAACCAATATCCAGCTCATTTGCAAGCAAGGCAGTGAATTGCTCTGCAGTAAACAACTCTCGCAACTGCAACTTCACATCCGGCCAACCCGCGCGGAAGTCATGTAATACCCCAGGTAACAGACTGGTAAAGGGCAGCGACGAGGTAAACCCCACGCGTAGTTGCCCTTCCTCACCCTGCGCCACACGCCGTGCCTGCTCGGCAGCTGATTCAGCATCGGCCAGGATGCGTTTGGCCCTGTCCAGAAACAGCTGACCTGCCTCGGTCAGCGCCACCCGTCGCTTGCTCCGCTCGAACAGCACCGCCCCTATCTCATCTTCCAACGCACGAATCTGCTGGCTAAGTGGTGGCTGGCCGATATGCAAGCGCTCTGCCGCCCTGGTGAAATGCAGCTCTTCTGCCACCGCAACGAAATAGCGTAGATGTCGCAGCTCCATTTGATACTTTCAAAGTATTAATTCAACCAGAAACATATATTGGACTCACAGATATCGCCAGCCCTAGCATGAGCACATCTCGCACTGGTTGCGATATACGCCGAGTTCCGACATGTCCAGTTCTGCGCTTGCCTCCCCCGCTCTCCCTCAAGTACCCACCCGTCTGACCACCGACAGTCCTGCTTACCGACGTACCGCGTTGGGGGTCTTTGCGGGTGGTTACGGTACGTTCACGATCGTCTACAGCCTGCAACCCCTGATGCCGCAGTTCTCACATGCGTTTGGCGTAACTGCGGCTGATGCCAGTGGTGTGCTGTCCGTCACCACCGGCACACTGGCATTAGGGCTGATTCCGGCAAGCCTGCTGGCCGACAGGCTGGGGCGTAAACCCGTCATGGCCTTCTCGCTGGCGCTAGGTGCTGCATTGATGCTGGCTTGCGCCCTTGCCCCCGACTTCAGCAGCCTGTTGCTACTGCGTGGCCTCTTGGGACTGGTACTGGCTGGTTTACCGGCTGTAGCCATGGCTTATCTGAGCGAAGAAATGGAACCCAGCGGCCTCGGGCGGATAATGGGCCTATATATCGCTGGCAATGCGCTGGGCGGTATGCTGGGGCGTTTTCTGGCCGCCCTGTTAACCGAGTGGTATTCCTGGCAAGCCGCCACCCTGGCCATCGGCAGCATAGGTGCCATCTGCGCATGGCTGTTCTGGCGCAATCTACCGCCATCGCAGCATTTCCAACCCACCAACATCAGCTTGGCTGAGGTGTGGCAAGACACAAAACTTCATTTCCGTGACAAAGGCCTGCCCTGGTTATTTGCCACGCCTTTCCTCTTCATGGGGGCATTCGTCAGCATCTACAACTATCTGAGCTACCGGTTGCACGACGCACCATTCAACCTCACTCCCGGCCAGCTCGGGCTGGTCTTCTCGCTCTACATCCTCGGCATGGGTGCATCCGCCTGGGCAGGCCGGCTGGCTGACCAGCTTGGCAGACGTAATGTACTTTGGGTACTAGTAGGGGCGATGGAGGCGGGCTTACTGCTTACATTGGCCAACTGGCTGCCCCTTGTCATCCTGGGTCTAGCCGTCTGTACACTGGGCTTCTTTGGCGCTCATGCCGTCGCCAGCAGCTGGGTAGGCCGACGCGCCTTACGGGCAAGAGCTTTGGCTTCTGCCATCTACCTGACTGCTTACTACCTGGGCGGCAGCGTATTAGGCTGGCTGAGTGGACTGGTTTGGGAAGTAGCCGCATGGCCCGGTGTCGTCGGCTTCCTGCTGCTGATCATGCTGGTGTGCCTCGGCATCACTTTGCGGCTTCGTAAGCTCGTACCGTTATCAAGCTGACACCCCATAATTTTTCGTCGGGAACAGGTTCCTAGCCGCTGCCAGCAACTCATTGAACCAGCAACGGCACAACATCGTCACAGCCAGACAGGACATCTCGAACTTGTACACGTCCAGCCAGTACTAAGTAGCTATGAAGTCTTCACCTTTCTGAAAGGTTGATCATGCAACGCAAGCTGCTCGTGCCCCTATTTGCTGTTATGTCCGTCTTCACCACTGCCGGCAATCTTGAGGATTGCACCAAGGCAGCAGGCACATTTTTGAGCGGCACCGTTGTTAAGGGCCCCACATTTAAACCAGGCAGCTACCTCAACGGCGTAGAGCTCTCTCATACCCATCTCCAACTAAATGCCGAGCAGGATGGAAAAACCTATGAAGTTGCAATAGACAATGTCTTTGCAGCTGGGTACGACTCTGCCGGTGAATCGGTACCCACCTCGCTGGCCAGTATTTCAGTTGGAACACGACTGGGGCTTTGTGGATTGCGTTTTCCAGGCGGCATCCATTGGGTACACACCAATTGCGGAGAAACGCCTAACAGCCAACACCCTGACGGCTGGGTGAAACTGCTGGATGCCAACAATCAGGCTGGCGAAAGCCTGACTGGCAAACAGGAATATTGCAGGTTGTGGTCTTCTAAACGCGGCTAACAAAACCCCTCTGGTATGTTAGAACCTGTTCAATGTCTCGCGAGCCAGGGCGAGACTTTGAGCAGGTTCTTACGCACACGCACCTTCCCCACGTACACCTGGGTCGGTAAGCCTTGCTAGCCACTTTGCTGATTTTATCCACCGCGCCAAAACCAGATAAACGACCTAGTTCTTGAGCCTGCTAATGAACTTGTGGACGGTGTTTATAAAACCGAACCCAAACCCGGCTCACTTACCTTCCACAACAATCTGGCTTTTGATATCTCGCAGCATGGTTTGTACCGACGGCAACATTGCTTTGAAATCAGCAGGGTTACAAACAACCTGCCCAGTCGATTTTACTTTCAATGCCCGGGTTATCTTTATCTCCCGATTCTTCAACCTGTAACTTGCGTCATAGTCGAAATAGCGGTTTTTCAACTTCACAGGTTTGGGGAGCGAGACAACCTTGGTCCCCTTTGGGAAAACATAGTTCGCTTCTTCATCCACGCTGAATGAAGCGCAAAGAAAGGGCTGCGTACGAGCTGACTCGGATATCAAGCCTGCGATGGCGCCGGATATACCCCCCGTCAAGGTACTGCTGGCCGATAAACCAACCATGCCAGGGAATGCTGCGAAATTTTCTACTTTTGCGTCGTAGTTCGTACCCTGCCTGTCCCATTTACTCATCGCCGGGTTCAATGCGTATTGCCCCTTGCCTTTCAATCCGCTTTGCAACAACAGATTCTCTATCATCTGGTTACGGTCGGTTTCCGGCGTGTTAAGGAAATTATGGCGGTCCACCTCCGCATAGAGCCCGATCACCTCTTTTGATCCTTTGATATCGGCAGTGCCATCCTCCTTGACCACGACATTCATCTTGTAATGGGTTTCGTCCTGCTGAACCAAAGGTAGATGTGCGATTTGGCCGCTACGGGTCAACAACGCCGGTTTGCCTTCCAAGGCAGGGCTAAGAAAACCCGCCTCCAGTGCCTCAGCGGTCGAGTCGACATACAGATCAAGCGATGGGATATATGTGATGGCATGGTCAAATGCCGACGCTACGGGGACTTCCGGTAAGCGGTAGCTGTTGCCCAGATTAACAAGCGCAGTACTACTATCGATGTTCACCGCAGCCAGCATCGCTTCCAGCAAGGTGGTGTGGTCTTTACAATCACCGTACCGATTATTAAGCACGTCTTCGGCAGCATGGGGCACTACCCCGCCACGCCCCAGATAAATAGCAACGTAGCGGATATTTTTACGTACCCAGTTGGACAGAATCAGCGCCTTGCTACGGTCATCTGTTACCCCATGTGTCAATTCCTGCGCCAAGGCAGTGATCTTGGGTGTGGATGCAGCCTTGTCCCGCGCACCTTGTTCATAAGCCTTGGCTAGCTCGGCGTAGTCCTTGAATGTGCTGGTTTGCAGCCTATGCCCATAATCGACATAGGCAACCGACCCCGACTCAATACGGTCCTTCGGCTCAGCCTCATAACGCCATGCATACATTTTCCGGCCAGGTTCCGCTTTCGTAGGCAACGCGGCATAACCTTTCACCTCTGCCTTGAAAGACAAGCTCTCAGGTAAGTCGTATTCAATGGTCGATTCTTTATAAGGATGGAATGCCGGTAGATTGGTCCCCCCAAAATACCCAGGGAACATAGGCTGGCTTTGCAGTGAGTAACTGAAATAGATGCGGTCACCCACATCCAGATCGGGGAACACAATCACCTTGTATTCGCTGTCATTGAACATCGGGGCATTACTTGATGCAGGGTCAGCCTGCGTTTTGATCTGATCTGCCGAGACAACAACTTTTCTGCCATCTGCTTTCAAGGTGTAGGCTTCCAGTGAAAGCAATTTATCAAGCTGCTTATTCAGATAAATGTATTGCTGCCCGTTTTCCTGCAATGCGCGCTTTTCTTGCAGCAATACCTGAACTTCACTACGGAAAACATAACTGCCATCGGTCTCGACACGATATTGCGACCGAGCTTTCTCGATCAACGCCGACGGGTCATCACCCAATGCGACGGAAGCGTAAGACAGCGGCTGAAGACAAATTGCGAGTGCTAATACTGACTTTTTCATTGTAAATCTTTATTTGTTAACGGAATGCAACGCAGGAACCTGTTAATAGCCAAGTCAATTAGGACTTGTTCAGGGTCTATCACGAGCAACTATCAGCAGGACACAGAGCAGCACAGAAACCAGAATGTACTTTTGTACATGGGGCTTTCGAACAGTATGTTAGGCCCTGATCGCTGTTGCGCAGTCAGATCGTAGACAGGTTCTAAGAGGTGACAGAACCATACACACTTCGTTCCAGATACATGGCAAGGTAAATCCCGTACATAACGCTGACCAACTACTCAAAGCCTACAGTGGACCTGCAATGCCGACCCTCACCTTGTGATACTGCAGATCGAGAGACTTTGAACAAGCACTTAAGACAAACCTTTAGATTCTGAATCACAAGCATAGGGCGAAATTATGCTTAACAAGCTCTAGACTCTTGACTGGGGTGTGACAACCATCGAAGGATGTCCCAATGCTCAAGCGTATAAAGATCGGTCATCGACTGATCCTTACATTCAGTGCGGTACTGGCCCTGCTCGTCGCCACGGCCTGGCTCGGTATGAATCCCCCCGGTTTTCGTGGAGGCTCAGTTGTTAGAGACAGGCGAACTGTGCCTGCTCGTTTAGCTGTCGGTAATAAGCTGTCTCCGCTTCTGCTGGTGGCACGTAGCCGATTGAGCTTAGTAAC